>JASHTD010000468.1 GCA_030040725.1 Candidatus Sulfotelmatobacter sp.
GCATCGTCGATGGCATGCGACCAAACGAAGTTGGCCTGTGAAGTCAACCCGTGCCAACCGCTGGTGTGCAGGCTAGCCTGCAGCGAATGATAACTTGAGTTGGCCGACGATTTCTCCTCGTTGAGATAGAAGAAATTCGGCGCCACCGCGCGTGGCACGCCATAACTGTTGATGCAATCGCAACCTAGGTCGGCAGCTGTGATCTGTGCCTGGCTGGGCTGATTGATATCCAGGAACTGGAACAGTTTAATGCCGATCGACCCGACATAACCAACCTGCAATACGGTTTTGCTGCCCAACTGCTGTTGCAAGTTCAAGTTGAAGTTCTGGACGTATGGCGTGCGCATGTGCGGGTCCGCGAAGAAGAAGTTGCCCTCGGGAGCGAAACCTCCATAGACCGGAACGCCAGGCGTAATCACAGCATCATTTGCGCTGCCCTCGCCCAACGCATTCGGGCCAAGGCCGGGATAGGCCGGTCCCGGGCAGAAGATGCAATTCCATGGCAGATGGCCCAGGAACATGTCCTGGGCAAACGCATCGTAGAACAAACCCCATCCAGCCCGCACTACTGTCTTTCCCCTGCCTGTCACATCATAAGCTGCAGCCACGCGTGGAGCGAAGTTGTTCAGGTCCTTGTCATACAACTGGCCGGTGGGAACGTTGTTGCCGCCATTCGCGAAATCAACCGTATAGAACGGCGTAGCACCCTTTGCCCCGGCTACCCCGAAGTAGTCCCATCGGATCCCATAGTTCAAGGTCAATCGCGGAGTCGCACGGAAGCTGTCTTGAATAAATAAGCCATGGCTGTTCTGGTAGGTGTGCCTCTCGGTGTCGCCTTGTATCTGGCTTCCGCCGTCGTCGGGAATTCCTTCCAGGAAGGTCGTAAGGCTCGAAAAATCCAGCGTCCCACGAAAATCGTGATCGAATATCTGCGCGATAGTGGTGCGTCGGAATTCGTAGCCGAACTTCACGTCGTGCTTTCCGGATTTCCACGAATAGTTGTCAACGACGTGCCAGTTAGCGTCAACGCGATTCTTCGCCAAAGAATCAGTGGCGCCGATTTGCGAAAAGCTCCCGACATTAGTCGAAGGCAGACCACCGTTATAGACGCTGGTGATGCCCGTATCCATACCAATGGAGTTCGGGATGAAATTCTGGTCCTGCGCGAAAAATCCTTCGGCGAACCGGTTCCATCCCAGGCGGGCTTCGTTCACCTGGTTTGCATTGACGACTTTCACGTAAGAAAGCGAGATCAGTTGGACGCGTGTCGGGGTTACAGTGTCGAATCCCGGAAGCAGACCGCCTGCGAGTTGCGCAAAGGGGAAAGCTTGCGAGCTGTCGCCGATGTAGTAGCGGCCGGCGATCATGTTGTTGAGATTGAAGCTGTGGTCGATCTTCACGATTGCGCTATCCACGCGGTTGTAAAAGCTGGTGGACGTTGAAAGATTGTTGGTGAGAGTCCCGGTAGCAGGATTGGTGCAACCGTTAACGTCGCTGTATGCGCCGGCAATATTAGGCGTCGGGTACGGGTGGCGCGCCAGCAGAGCGGTAATAACCGGATCCACGAAGCCGCCGCCCGCTTTAATGCTTGCCTCGGTTGCGGCGATCACCGTCGGGTCAGGCACACAAGTGGTTCCCGCCTGCGCACCGTTTTCGCGCTGGCCTTCATAATCGATGTAGAAGAAAGTCCTGTCCTTTACGATCGGCCCACCCAAAGAGCCTCCAAACTGATTGTTATTGAAAGGGCTCTTGGGATTGGGATCGAAGTTGAAGTAGTTGCGAGCTCCCAGCTTGCCGGTGCGGAAGTACTCTAGCAGCCCTCCATGAAACGAGTTGGTTCCGCTTTTTGTCACGATGTCAATCACGGCGCCGCTGTTGCGGCCGTACTCTGCCTCGTAGTTGGAAATGACTTTGAGTTCGGCCACCGCATCAAGCGGCAAAATAGTCGCCGGGTCGCCGAACACTCCAGCCTCGTTGATGGCGGGATCGTTTCGGAAGCCGTCATTCATATCGGTGCCGTCGAGCAGGAAGTTGTTGGCCCGGCCGCGGGAGCCATTCATCGAGAAGACCCCGTATGAGCCGGGGGAATCAGAAATCTGGTCTGGCGATCCCGCGATGCCCGGATTTAAATAGATAAGCTTCTGGTAATCCCGGCCGTTCACCGGCAACGCTTCGATCGTGTCCGAGGTCAGTGTCCCACCCAGTTCGGCAGACGTTGTCTCCACCTGTGGCAATAGCTCGCCAGCAACTTCCACCTTCGTGGACACTTGTCCGGTTTTCATGGATGCATCGACCCGGCGCTCGCCAGCCACATCCACCGTTACTCCGGTGGCCACGAAGGTCTGAAAGCCAGACAGCGTGATCGTAACCGTGTAGGTGCCGATTTGCAGTTCCGGCAGCGCATAACTGCCGTCGGTGCTGGTTTGCGTAGTGCGTTCCAGGCCCGTTCCCACGTTCTTCGCTGTCACTGTGGCTCCGGCAACGACTGCTCCGGAGGGGTCGGTCACCGTGCCGAGAATCGTGCCGCGGAAGCTTTGTGCCCAGAGGCTGCCTGCGGTCAGAAGCACAAAGACCAACACTATGCGCGCTTTCATAAATGCTCCTAGATCCAGAAAAGTTTTGGCGGTCAAATTGATGAGGGAGTGAACTTCGGTGCGGCTGGCTTGATTGTCAAGCCTTTATCCGGCGGGAACGCGATATCCTTCCTTCAACGAAGAACATGCAGCGCCCCGACCGCACAACAAACCTTATCCAAACCCTATCGTAAGAGTCAACCATTGAGTTTCCGATGGAAGCAATAGATTTTGCTGATGGTGTTCCCCGCCAGTAACTTGAAAGAATCGCAACATGGGTTAACTTCATTGGTTCGCCCGGTCGGATTTGGCAGCCAGAGGAGATGGGGAGTTCGTCAGATTCCACCTGGCGACCGAAACGCGCTTGAGAATAGACGTTGATCGCGTCTCCGGTACGCAGCGCCAGAGAGGGAGCTTAGAAGCTGATGGCAACGCCGCCGCGCACAGAGCGCGCAGCCTGCACAAGATAGACTGTCTGGCCGTCCCGGCCGACCACCGGCACATAGCCTTCCGCCAGCAGGTTGCGAAGGTCGATCAGGGCTTCCATATGGGCCGGTAAGAATCCCAGAGTTGGAATTGGCTGCCGCACCACCAGGCTGAAGAACGGATCGGTTTGTCCCAGCGAGGTGTTGAACATGTCGACCGGCGTCAACGCAGGTCCATCGACCCAGCGATATGAAGCCATTACATGCGTGTGCGTGCCGGGAAGCGTTCCGCCTAATCTGGCAGCCATGGAGTGTCTGCGCTCGGTCGTGATCCACTGCCGCGCCTGTTGCAGCTGGACGTCCGGCTGGGTCAAATCGAGCGCCCCGCCATACGCGTAGTCAAAGGTCGCCGTCAGATCGGTGCGGAACTTGTGTTGTAGAACAAGCCTCAGACCTCGGGTGGCGAGAGTACCTCCGGAATAGCTGAAAGTTCCAGAGTCGACATCCGGCAGCAGATAGCCGCCGGCAGCGGTAACCTCGCCAGCGCCGAGCAGTGCGGTGTTGTCGACCCGATCGCTGAATACGGCAAACTGAACAGTATTATTGCCGCCGACCCGGTGTAAGACGTTCAGCTCCTGATGGCGAGCGTTTTCCACTTGTGTGGCAAAGTTCGCCACACTCAGCCTTGGATCGGATTCGATCGAGTCCGCAGTCCTAGCGTCGACATCGGTGTCGAGCGGTTCATTGGGCAACGATGTTGCGTACTCATAAGCCGCTATAGTATTTGGCGAGAGATGGAAATTGAGGGAACCATAAGGACGAAAAACAGTGACTCGTCCCAGGAATTGAATCGAATCAAACTGGCTGCCCAACCTCAACTCAACTACGTTACTCAAGGCAACATCGTCCGCCGAATTCAGCGCCACCGACTGAAGCGTCGCATTCCCGAGATAAGGATCGGACGGCGCAAAGCGCCGGACGGTGAGCGCCATCGATGGACCCGATCCGTCGGGCAGGCTGTGCGCGTACGAAGCGCGCAAGAAAGCGGTGGGCAGTCCATCTGCGTATGCGACACTCCCGCTCAGTCCAATTCGATCGGCGGCGAACACCGTGCGCTCGACTGAAAAGCGGGTGCTGACGTCCGATCCGCTGCCGTAGCCCTCGGCGGCCGAGCCTGCCAGGAAGGAAAGACTGGCTTTCAAGTCGTGATTTTGCTGCTCGGCGGTGGTGCCCGGATCGTCGAGCACCCGCAGCACCGGGCGGTTCGCCGCAGAACGCAGAGTCCACTTCCAGTCATCGCCGTCAGCGCTGGTTCGTCGCGGCCGTATATCGACCGCATTCAGCAGGGTATTCAGCGTCACTTTGAGGTGAATATCGCCGCCCGGCCGCAGGCCAACTTTCTCGAGGATCGCGGGAAGAAATGAAGGAGCTGAAATCTTGACGGAGTAGATGCCTGGGAGCAAACCGGTCGCAGAGAAAAACCCGGTACTGTCGGTAAACACCGTGAGGTTTCGCGACGTCGTACCCGCGATCTGCACCACGGCGCCCATCTGCGGAGTGCCCGAGGCGTCGCGCACGTATCCCGAAAGGACAGCGGACCGGTCCGAGGCCCACCCTGGAAACGACAAGGTGGCGATCAGCGCCAACAATCCGAAGTGGCGAAGCTGCACTTCAACCCCCGGGGAATCAACCAGGCCGCTACTCTACCGCGAATGTCGCGGAAGGATCAACGGTCTGCTTGGAGATTTTGTCGTTCACTTTGATTTCGATCTTGTACACGCCCGGCTGCAGGTAGTCTGAGGCAATCGATTTCTGCAGCGTCACCTGCTCGCCTACATTACCCATCGTGTCTGTCGATTCAGTCTTTTGGACAACGGGTTTATTGGTGGCCACGTTCACGATGTCGTACTCGAAGGTGGCTGAAGGTTTGTGCGTCTTGTCGTCCACGCCGAGATTGTAGACCTGCATCCAGAAATTGATCTTGGGATCGCGCCCGCGCTTGAAAACTGCAGGCTTGCCATTGGCGGGAGCAACGCGCGGCCGTACTTTGTTCAGGCCGATCACAAAATTTCCCGTGCTTACGTCTTTGGTGGGAACAGGCTCCATCAGGTCGGCCACAATCAGTGTCGAGGCCGACAGTTTATCGTCGGAATATTCCGGAACGATAATGCCGCGGCTCCATAGCCCCTTGCGGTCACCGTTCACATCTTTCACCGCGACTTCCACCTTGTAGCGTCCAGGCCGCAGCGGCAATGCTTTCCAGTAAACCGACGAATTGTCGGCGGTCTTGGGCAACAACTCCGCCGGGACATCCACCTGAGCCGTGTCTTCGAAGGTCTGCACCACTTTGCCCGTCAGCGTGCTCACCCGGCCGAAGATATTCACCGTTCCGCGCTGCACTCCATCCTTGTTCGCGAAAGTAATGTCGCGGTATTTCATCTGAATGGTGACCGGCACCAGCACGGTATCATCCGTGACTTTCACAAAATCGGTGCGTACGTCGAATGGCATTAGGTTAGTAACGATTTTCGTGTTTACGATTTCTTCCAGATCCTTGAACTTGACTGGTGGCGGAGCTTGCAACTTAGCGTACGTCTCCAGGCGGTCAAACTCTTTGCTGGCCTGGGCAGTGCTGTCCGGACCGGAACCCAACTGCTCGAGCCCGCCCCCAGAGAACCGATCCGTCTTGCTCGACAAACCCATCTGCTCGTACAGCGTCAGCCCCGCATTGGGCGTGTACTTCAGTGCATCTTTCTCCGAGCGATCGATCGTCATGTGGTACTCGCCGCACATGCAGGTGTCGACGAACTCGATAATGATTTCCTGGCCGATGCCTTCGAGATACCGATATCGCCAATCTTCAAAGGGATAAGTCGAGGTTTCGCCGCCGCCCTCTTCCATGGGTCGCTCGTAGGTTCCGCCGGAAGGATGCGAGTCGATCTCATCCGGTGGGCCGTACATGATGTAGATCCGGCCGCGGTCGG
>JASHTD010000469.1 GCA_030040725.1 Candidatus Sulfotelmatobacter sp.
CCGCGAAATGGAGTCGACGTGATGGCGACGCAGTCGATGCTCTCCATCCCCGCCCCCGCCTTCGAGAGACAAAACTTCATAGCGGTGACCGGCAAGCCGCGGGCTTCCTTCTGGCGTGAAAGCTTGCTCTCTTCAATGACGGCGCGAATCACGCCATCTTCGATCAGAGCGGCCGAGGCATCGTGTCCAAACGCTGAAAGTCCTAGAATGCGCATGTGATTTGTGGATTCGCTGTGTGGCAGTTGGGGGATGTTTGCAGAAGGAGTTGCGCGGCTCCGGTGACCGGAGCTGCGCTCAAATCGAAAAGTTTACCTAGTCGCCGTCGCCGACTGCGACGGAATTTGCTTTCAGGCGCTGCAGCAGGGGACTGTTCTGCGAAAGAAATTCGAGGTGTCCGCATTTGGGGCACTCGAGTACAACATTGCCACCCTGCGTGCCGTAGGGAAGAAAATTCAATTTGGTGAACACGTAGCTCTCGATCTCGTGTTTGCAACGCAAGCACTGAACCGGAGTGGCTGCGCGAGCTACCGGTTTTTTCGCAGTCTGCGCCGGAACCGGCCGCAGATTTTTTTCGTCGCTCATGCGAGTTGCCCTTCCAGAGACTGAATTTCAGAATACCCCAGCTTGGCCAGTAGCGCTCCACTGTACTGTTGCACAAGTTGACACTGGCGCTCTGTGAAGGAAGATCGCCACCCCCCCGCCGAGCCACTGCGGATGAAACGGCCCTTAGCCGATGCGCGCTGCGGGGTCGCCTTTTCCTTCTCTTTCATGCGGGCTAGCGAGTTATTTTCAATCGCGGGCGCAATGCGATGCTTAACTTCCGGCATGCCGAGAAAATCGACGATGCGCTCCAGTTCCGGCTGCGGATTGCGCTTCAGTTCCTCAAACTTGACGGCCAGAATCTCGCTCGTACCGGCTTCGGCGGCGTTCATCCAGGAGTTGGCATGCTCGATCCATGAGCCGAAAGGATTCACTCCGGACTGCAAAAAGCGTTGAACATATTCGTCGAAATCATCTTTCGCATAGCCGAGGGCTTTCTGGTAGGCAAATTCGGAAAGAGCCACATCGCGCGGATCGCGCACCAGGTAAATTGCTCTGTTATATTCAGGCCGGAACGGTTCGTGCGTTTTGATGAGACGCCCGTTACTCGGCAGGACGGAAGCTCCCGCGTCGTGCTTGCCCACATCCGGAAGCATCTCGTTGGTGTTGTCGAACCCGGAAGCCTGGCCTGCCAGGATTTCCAGCAGCATGAAGCGCAACCATGTGCTGCCGGAACGCGGATAAGAGCCGACAAAAACATCAGCCGGACGGAAGCCGCGATGACGCATCCAGACCAGCGGAGCGCGAGCGGGAGTCTTGGAAAGTGTGTGGCGAATTTTTCGAAGTGTGCTCATGAGGTTTATAACTGCCGTGGATTAATCATGATTCGCCGCCTGCGATAACGCCGGAGTCTCTCCAGTTGATACGCTGGGCTGGCTCTTTGCCCCCCGATAGCGGCGCAGAACAGCAATGGGGGCATAGCAATAAACCAAGGCGGTGAAACGATCGAACGCGCGCAATCCCTGGAAATAGATTTCATCCTGCGCGCGCTCCCAAATCCCCACCGGCACCGTATCTCCGGCAGTCGTTGAATACAGGGGCCAAGCGCCGTCCGACTGCTTCTTCCAAAAGGCGATGTAGCGCGCGATCTTGGCGCGGAGTTCCTCCGGCAGCGCCGCGTCGCTCTTTGGTTTTATTCCGATTTTTTCGCTTTTCACAGCGGAGTGTTGCGGAGCGTCGTAGATGGCGGAACGATCGGCTCCATCGAGCGAAGCCATACGCGGGTCGAAAGGAATCTGCAGAAACCAGCAGATGCCCTGCATGACCAGGTCCGGCGATTGAATCATTTCCTCGTAATGAATCTGGTGCAAGGCAATGCCTTTGCGCACCAGCACGTCGCAATCGCGCTTCATCTTGCGATAGCCAATCAATGCGCGATGGGTGATTCCCCGCTTGGCAAAAAACGACGAGCCTTTGCTCGCCTGTACGATGCTGCGGCAGGTGTCAGCCAGGTCTCGCCAGATCACGATGAAACGGGCATGGGGAAATTCCCGCGCCAGCGCCGGCATAGAATCGAAATAATTCGGTGACTTGTCGCCGTACAAAGAACCCTTTGCGTATTGCTTCCAGACTGAAGTGGCCGCGGTTGGGTAGTTTGCCGGAGCAAGCGGAAGTTGACCCGGATCGATCTGGTGGCGGGTAAGCGCGTTGTTCCAGAATTCCCAGCGCTCGAGCCAGTCGGTTTTGGGTTTGCCACCGCGGAAAAGCAAGCGCAGCAGAAACAGATCGCTCTCGTAGGTGAGTGCTATCTGCGGATTCTGATTCAGCAGCGTGTAGAGCAATGACGTTCCAGAGCGCCAGATGCCGACTACGAAGATAGGGCCCGGTGATGGCGATTGTTTCATTGCGTTCGTGCCTTGATCAAAACAACTTCCCGATCCTCGCTGCAAAAAACCCAGCCAGGATCGGGAACCTACGGTTTCTATCAGTCGCCGTCGACACCAGCCAGCTCCATCTCGTCAGACGTGACTTGCGACTTAATCCAGGGATAGGTTCGTTTCAGGCCTTCGGCCAGCGATATAGAGGGTTCCCATCCCAGCACTTCACGCAGGCGAGTGTTATCGCTGTTACGTCCGCGCACACCCTGCGGACCGGTGAGGTTATGGCGCTTGACTAGCTTTTTGCCGCCGATCCGCGAGATCACGTCAACCAGGTTGTTGATGGTGGTGAGTTCATCGGTACCAAGGTTGAGCGCATCGCGGTGGTCGGAAGCCATCAGGCGGATCAGGCCTTCGACGCAATCGTCCACGTACATGAAAGAGCGGGTCTGCTCGCCGTCACCCCAGATTTCAATCTCACCGCCGTCCTCCGCGAGAGCGACCTTGCGGGAAATTGCTGCAGGCGCCTTTTCTTTTCCCCCGTCATAGGTGCCCAACGGCCCATAGACGTTGTGGAAACGAACGATGCGGGTTTCGAAGCCGAAGTCCTTGTAGTAATAACGGCAAAGCTCTTCGGCAAACAGTTTCTCCCATCCGTAGCCCGGCTCGGGATCGGCAGGGTACGCGTCCTCCTCTTTCAATGCCGTTACATTAGGATCCTTCTGCTTAGCCTGGTTGTAGACGCAGGCCGAGGAAGAAAACAGAAAGCGCTTGACGCCATTCTTGTAGCTGGCATCAAGCATGTGAGCATTGATGAGAATGTTGTTGCGGCTGATGTCGGCGTGATTCGCCGTGATATAGCCGATGCCGCCCATGTCGGCGGCGAGGTTGTAGACCTCGTCGATGCCACCGCGTGTGGCGAGCAGGCAGTTTTCGATCTTGCGCAGGTCGAGGATCTCCATTTCGTCGGCGGGGCTGGGTTCGTATTCGGGCAGTTTGAGGTCGGCGCCGCGCACCCAGTGGCCGTCCTTCTTCAAACGTTTAACCAGGTGGTGGCCGATGAAACCTCCCGCGCCGGTTACGAGTATCCGCTTTTGCTTGGTCATAAGTTACTGGTCTCCTGAATTTGTTGAACTGAATTCCTCGAACTGCGAGTCCAAACCCTTGTTGAAGGAGGGCCTACCGCCTAGAAAATCCGTGGCAATAAATGTTCCACGCAGACTGCCCACAAAAATTTCGAACCGTTCACGATATAACGTTGCCAGAGCCTCCTGGGCTCGGCGCAAAGGCGAAACAGCCACTCGAGCCCGTTTTCGCGCATCCACGCCGGAGCTTGCTTCAGCCGCCCGGTGTTCAAATCGAATGCTGCACCTACTCCCAGCATCACTGGCACTTCTAGTGTGTTCCGGTGCTCGTACATCCATCGTTCCTGCTTTGGCGTGCTCAAACCCACCCAGAGAACGTCCGGCCGGGTTTCCGCGATGCGAGTCTGCACGTCCCTTTCTTCTTCCTGGCTCAGTGGACGGAACGGCGGACAATAGGTACCGGCGACCTGAATCCCATACCGCTCATGTTCGGCCTGTGCGAGCGCATCCGCAACTCCGGGCGCACCGCCGTAAAAGAAGTGCCGGTACCGCGAGCCGGTCTCACGACAGAAGGTTTCCATCAACTCCGGACCATAGACACGCCGCTTCATGTGCTTGAAACCCTGCCAGCGGCCCAGCCAGACCAGAGGCATGCCGTCGGGTACCACCAACCCAGCGTGGCCGAGAATTTTTCCGAACTCAGAGTCTTCGCGGGAGACCGAGACCCCATGCATTCCCGTCACCGCCACGTAACGAGCCGGTCCGCGTTCCTCGATCCAGCGTTCCACAATCCTGATCGCGTCGGGAATCTGAACCGCATCCACGCGAACATCCAGCACCCGGTAGCTGGGAATCTTTACCTGCGGATTTGCAATTGCTATGGTCGACACGTTTACCTAATCTGGTTTGAGCGATGGGGGTATCGCGAATCTTCAACTTCACGAACCGAGCGGACACAGTTCTACAATGAGCTCACTGCGCGGGAACGGAAGAAACTCTCCACGCCGGCATCACCCGGATGTCGGCTTTCTTTCTCGCCGCGGCAAGCAGACGGTCACTCACAAACACCAGCGAGAACAGAATCATGAAGGTTCCGTCGGGACGGCTGCCGAACGTCCGGCTGACCATTCCGTTGATAAAAATGTCGAGATAGATGGCGAAGCACCCGACCGCCAACTGATGCAAGGGATGGTTCTGATCTACCGCTCGCATGACTCCGATCAGATTTTTTGTTGTCCAGCCGAGCATCATCACAATCACAAAAAGTCCGATCAGCCCGTTGTTGTACATCACCTCGAGAAAGCCGTTATGCAGATGGTTCGGCATCCAATCAACATCAATCTTGTAAGAGAGAAACCGCGAGGACATGAAGCCGCGACCAAGAATAATTTTCTGTTTGATCAGGGGCCAAGCGGCGGACCAAACCTCAGACCGGCCGGTAAAACTTTCGGCTTGCCCGCTGTGCAAGTAGAAGTCAAGATAGGCGCCCAAAGGGGTAAACGCCGCCAGCAGAAGGCCGATGACTGCGAAAATCAACACGAACCGGGCAGCCGCTTTGAATCTGCCTTGCAGCATGAAGAACGTAACCGCGCCGAAAATGCAGCCGAGAATTCCTGTTTTACCGCCGCCCATCAGCATTGCCGTCATGCCGACCAAGATCAGAATATTGCGCACAACCTGACTCTTGCCAGGCGGCGAAAGAGTGAAAGCGAAGAGAATGAGCAGTCCGGCGTCGACGGATAGGACAGTCGGCGCCGTCGCCACATCGTACAAACGGCCCGTGGCCAACGTCTCTGGATTCGCGATCAGCCGGATGAACGGAGTCGAGATCATAAACAGAAGAGCCCACTGGGTGACTTTGAGGAAAGTACGCAGGTCTTCAGGGTTTTTGCTCTCGAAATTGCACGCTGCCAGCAAAGCGATGGCCAGGAACAGTTTGACAATCCAGGCCAACGAGAAGAAGCGATCCTCGGCATAAGCGCAGGAGAGCAGACAAACGACTCCGAACCAGGAGACCCACTTGTAGGATCCCGTAAAAAGGGTACGCAGATATTGACTGTGGCGATAGGTGTACAGCGCAAACACCAGGCCCACAAAAACCCACATCATGGCTTCGGAGTAGGCGCCAGAAGCAAAGCCCTTTCCTTCGGCATCCTCGGTCACATAGGAAAAAATTGCCTCCGATCCCAGCAGAACCCACCACAATGCGAAGACGAGATTGCGACTGCGCTGTGCGACGTCGCGTGCGGTGGAAACTGCAAACCACATCAGGCCGAAGAACAGCGAACCTACCAAAAGAATCGTGATCGACTGCTCGGACGATAGGGGCGAGAAGAAAGCGAGCGCCGCGAGAGTAATAATCGCAAGGCCGCTCATCCATAGAATTGCACGATTGCGTGCCGGAGCCTGCAGGCTCGAATCTCGCGAGTTTGGAAAGGATGCCATTTCCTATACGGCCCCTGATCCCTTCAGCACGGCGGGAATGGTTTTGAGCAGAATCTTAAAGTCCAGCAGCAGCGACCATTTGTCAATGTACTGAAGGTCCAGTTCCATCCACTGCTCAAAAGAAATTGAGCTGCGCCCGCCAATCTGCCACAAACACGTAACGCCGGGCCGGACGCTAAAGCGACGCCGCTGCCAGTCTTCGCTGAACCCTTCGTAGTCGCGCAAAGGCAGCGGTCGCGGCCCAACCAGGCTCATATCCCCCATCAGCACGTTAAAGAGTTGTGGCAGCTCGTCGATGCTGGTCTTGCGCAGAAATTTACCGATCGGAGTGATGCGCGGATCGTTCTTGATTTTGAATACCGGACCGCTGACTTCGTTCAGGTGCTCAATCTCCTTCATCCGTTTCTCGGCGTCGATCACCATCGTGCGGAATTTGTAAATTCCAAAGTGCCTCTTGTTGAGCCCGAGACGCTTCTGCACAAAAAATACTGGCCCCGGCGAAGTCAGTTTGATCAATAACGCGGTGAGCAAGAAGACGGGAAGCAGAAGTAGGCTCAGGGCCGTCGCAACCATGATGTCGATCACCCGTTTGACGACCACAGCCCAGCCTTCCAGCCGGGTGCTGTTGTGGGTAATGATCGAGTCGTCCTCTACTGTCACGACCCGCGGACGCGACATCTTGCCGTCGAAGAGATTAGAAATGAACCGTACTAGGATTCCCTGCTCTTCGCAGACTGCACTTACTTCAGAAGCGCGCGCGTAGAGCGACCGCATGGGTAGCGCGACCAGCACTTCATCAACCACGTTGGATCGCAAAAAAGGAACCAGGCTGTCGAAATTGCAGGCCAGCCCGAATTCCGACTGCGAGAACTCCGTTAACCCCGGCCACTCCTGATCGACAAAACCAATGACCCGGTAGCCTAGGAAGTGATTGTCTCGGATCTTGCGCGCGAATTGCACCGCTCGGGGATTCGTCCCCACAATCAGCACATCGCGCAGGTTGCGGCCGTGGACGCGCGCCTGCCGCAGTACGAGGCGCATGAACACCCGTCCGCCAATGGTGGTGGCGGTCGTCACCAGCCAGAATACGGCCAGGAAGTCCAGTGTCACGAGATCGATGTGCAGCAGGAGATGAGTAAAGAAAATGACCAGCGTGCCCAGGCTCGTCGCCTTAATCACATCGAGCGTCTCATCCCAGCGGCCAGCCAGGCGACGCGAAGCATACATTCCAAAAAGAACGCAGATCTGATGCCAAACCAGCAATAGGATCGCGAATACGATGAAGTTCTGGACCTTCACCCGCATGCCAAAAAACTCGCCCAGCGAAACTGCCGCCCTCTGCGAAACCGCCACGCTCGCCAGGCCAAAGGCAAGCATGACCGAAGCCAGATCGAATAGCTTCATCGAATTCAACAGAACCTGCCGCCGAATGTGACCCACAGTGACCACTCCCTCTTGGAATTGAGGCGAACAGCAGTGTTAGAAATTGGGGGGACAGAACGTCAGGCGAACCTGCAAAGCAAACTCCGATGCTGCAAAGCGCTCGGCTACGCGTTGCCGTCGGGCGACTTGCGCCCGGAGGCAACATCGCTCACAACTCGGCTGAAACCTTGTAACTGCGTCGCAATCTGTTGCATGTAGGCTTTTGCTTCGGCCGGGCTCAGCGCCTGATGGGCCTTTCGACCGTTTCCGGATGCTCCTCCGGAATGTGCAGCCGTATCGGAAGCAACGGTCACAGCTTCGTTCGATGGCATCGCCGAAGCAATGGCCTCCTGCGAAAAAATCTGCGATGCTCCCGGCCCATAGGGTGGAGTCTGCGGAGCGTGCGAAGTGTGTTGCGTGATATCGAGATCATTTACAACTTCATCCACGACTTCGCTGTCGATCACTTTCTTCTGCAACGCGCAGCCCAGCGAAAGGCAATTGAAACAAAGATTGTTGATGTTGCGCGGGATGCCGGAGGTGAAGTCGGCAACGCGCAACAGCGCGTCGGGAGTGAACATCGGACCACCCTGGTAGCCGACTTTGCGAAGCCGGTGGTGAATGTATTTATCGGTTTCTTCGAACGAAAGCGGCTTCAGGCCGGTCATCAGCGATACTCTTTGCCGAAGCTGCAACATTCCTGGGCGTGCCAGTTTGTCGGCCAGTTCGGGCTGTCCGGCAAGAATGATCTGCATCAACTTGGCCCGGGGAGTTTCGAAGTCGGAAAGCAGCCGCACGGTCTCAAGCACGGACGGCTCCAGGTTCTGAGCTTCGTCGATCACGACGATAAAGCGATTTCCCGCGCGAGCTCCCTGCAATAAACGCTTGTTGAACTCTTCATGCATGCGCACGAAATCCTGATCGTCGGATTCATAACCCAATTCCGCAAGCAGGAAGCGCATGAACTCTCGCGAGTTGCACTGCGTCTGGAACAGGAAGGCGGTGCGGGCGGAAGAGCGGAATTTCTCGAGCAGGTGAAACAGCAGAGTGGTCTTGCCCATTCCCGGAGGGGCAATGAGGCCGATGAAGCCGCGGCCTGCCTCGATCCCATAAACCATGGACGCCAGCGCCTCACGGTGCGCCGGGCTGAGATATAAGAATCGTGGGTCTGGAGTAACCCCGAATGGCTGTTCCCTTAAACCGTAATAGCTTAAAAACATCCCCGAGTCCTCTTTCCGATAACTCCAACCCTACCGCTGGTAATCCATGTTTTCCGAATCGTAAGGCGTGCCGGCTTCTTCGGAAACTGGAACCGCAATCTGCCCAGTTCCGTTTCCGTTTCCGTTGCCGTCAAAGATGTGCGCGCTGCCATTGCCGTTTCCGTTGGTGCTGTACAGCGGAACCGAAGCCAATACCGGAATCTTCAGCTCTGACAAAACCTCGGACGGCGTTCGGAACGAGGAATCCAGATACTCCTGCGCAAATACCAAGCCGGTGCTCAGCACCAGAGCCAGCAGAAAACCAGCCACACTGAAAAGCGCCGCGGAGCGCACCGGGTTGATCGGAACCGTCGGCTGCTGCACCATGCCGACGTTCAGAATGCGGGTGCGGTCCAGCGCCTCCTCGATGCGCGCCTCTTCCCGTTTGTGCAGGTATAGCAGGTAATTGTCTTCGTTAGCCTTGGCTTCGCGCAGCAGATCCTGTTGCAACAGGCCGGCTTCTTCAAGCTTTTGTGCTTTGGTCTGGTAGAGAGCCACGATCGCTTGCGTGGCGGCAGCCCGCGCCTGCAGGGCGCTATAGTCTGACTTCGCCTTGGCCAGTTCTTCGTTGATCCAGGAATAGGTAGGATTGCGATCGGTCGTTTGCTCTTTCAGAGGCTTCGCTTGCTCGGCTGTGATTGCGGAGCGCGTGTCGGCAATCTCTTTGTCGACTTCCTGCACCAGACGATATCCCGGCTGATACTTGGTCAACAGTTCGGTCCGCTTCAGTTCCAGAGTCATCAGAGTGCTTTTCAGTTGCTGCAGTACCGCCCCGTCATCGCTTTCTCGAACCGCGGTCGTCAGGCGATCCGGGGTCAATCCCGATTGCTTCTCGAGGTTGGCGATCTTTTGCTCGGTTGCGGCCATTTCCGCGCGCGTCGATTCCAGGGTCGCCGCAAATTCATTCAGCTTCTGCAGGGTGATGTCCCGTGCCACTTGCGGCGCAACTCCGCCCTGCTCCTCCGCGAAGTTCTTCAGCTGGTCCTCTGCCTGATCCAACTCATGCTTGTAGCGATTGGTTTCCTGGTCAAAAAATGCCAGTTGCCCGGCGGGACGCTGAATGGAGACGTGCTTGTCGATATACGCGTTTATGACATTGTTGAGCACGAAGGCTGAGAATTTTGGATTGCCCGCCGCATAGCGCAGCTCAATCACGTCCGTCTTTTTGACCGGCTCAACCACCAGGTGTGAACGCAGGCTCTCGACCGCCTTGGTAATCTTGGCATCCGGGCTGGTTTGGATTCCAATAAACGACAACAGGGATTTCTTGTTCTCCAGGCCGGAATCGATCACAGCCTTGCGCAGCACATCTTCGCTGGTGATCAGGCTCGCCTCAGAGTTGATTTCCTCCTCCGTGACATCTTCCCTCACCTGCATGGGGTCGGTTTTTCCCGCAGTCACCACCGGATCGACGCGCTCACGCTTCACCAGAATCTCGCTCTTCGACTCGTAGCTTGGCGGAACAATAAACATGGCCACGATGCTCCCGGCGAATACCGCGCAGAAGCACAGCAGAAACGACCGCTTGTGGCGGAACCCGACGGCCAGCAAATCGCGCAGCGTGAAGTTGAATCCGCCCGCCGCTGTCGTAAACTCGTGTTCTTTCATTTCCATCTCCTGTATCGGAAAGCACCGCGCTCGCAATCGTCCAGACGCCCCACTTAGTTGATCTGCCGGTAAGCGCCCAACCCGGAGTTCGGAACAAACGGTTTTATCTTCGAGATAAAGTTCTTGGGAACAACCACCATATCCCCGGAACGAAGGGTCGGATCCTCATGCAGGTCTCGGCGTTTTTCCATGTCCTTGATGTTGAAGAGCTTGGCCGAGAGCCATTGGTCGTTCACGCGCCGGAACAGCAGCACTTGCGAATGCTTGGCGCTATCCGTAAAACCGCCGGCGATCGCTACCGCTTCGGTCAATGTCACTTCGCCACGCATGTCGTACCTTCCGGGATGCCCGACCTGTCCGTCGGCAATGAAATATGGCTTAGCAAAATCCTTGAGCACCACTGAAATCAGCGGTTCGTTCAATATCTTGCCGTACGCCACGCGCAAGGTTTGCGTCACTTGAGGAACTGTCTGGCCCTCAACGTGAATATCCCCAATGGCCTTCAGCGCCACGTATCCATCCGGTTGAATGATCACCGTCTGATTGAATTCCGGGCTCAGTTCGAAAGCGATGTCAAACGAATCTCCCGCCGCCAGCCGGTACCGCTCATTGCGCTGCTGCAGCTGAGGAGTGCTGGATTGAGACGTAGTGGTTGTCTCCGCACTCGGCACTTCGGCAGCTTGAAGATTCGGCTGCTGCGCCACAGCGGCCAGCGCCGAGAACATCAATAATGCGGTTGCAAAACCAACTGCTCTCTTCATCTCTAACTGCCTCCCGACTCCCGAACGAGAGTTCACGAAGAAACCCAACAATTGTATGCCCGATGAATCCCTTTGAATAAAAACAGCGAGTTAAAAATCCGTTCGCCCTGGCTTTTCTACAGCTCCGCCCTCTCAGTCACATTTGTGACCTTTGGATAAAAACGGCGACTAGCGCGGACCCGCCCACCGCGGTCCTGAATCGATAAAAACCTGATTTATCGGGGGGATCTTTAAAGCGTCTAAGTAACGGGCGACAAAACAGCTTGCCCCAGTTGCAGCAAGAATATCGGCGAGTGCATATTCCTGCAAGTGGACAAAAGCCCTAGAGGAAAAAGACTCTAGCCTTCCTTGCTCGCCAAGATGGCTTCGTATCCTATTGAATAGATGCGGCTTATTTAACCGTATTCCAGAAATCCATGGCTTTCAGAATTCATTGGCCGCCCAGATACTCCTGCACCATGGCAGCCAGCACGCCCACACAAGGTTCGTCGAAGAGGTAAGCGTGATCTCCCTGGATGCGGCGAAAATCCATGGCGTCGACCAAACCTTCCCAGCCCAGACGAAATTCGAAGTACGGGCTCTGCGGCCATTCGCTGGATTGCAAGAGCACAATCTTTCCCGGGTAGGGCTTCGGTTCATATTGACTGAACGCGGGATGAATAATCGAATCGGTATTTTTGAAATCATCTCCGCGATCTTTGCGATCTGCAGTCAGTCGCCACGTGATGCGTTCAATCTTTCTCCGTGCTTCTTCCAGGCGCTCGCGCAAATAGCTCGTGGTCTCGTTCGCATCCATGCGCACCAGGTTGGCCAGATGGTATTTAATACGCGCGGTATAGCGTCCATCCCTAAACGGATTCTTGTAGTAAGCGTGATTGTGCGCGTCCACCATCGCCAGCAGTGCGACCGTCTGCCCGCTGCGCACAAGCTGCTGAGCAACCTCATAGGCGATCACTGCATTTACGCACAAGCCGGCCAGATGATAAGGGCCTTCCGGTTGTTCTTCGCGTATCGCTTCCAGCAGATAGGCGGCGATGTCTTCCAGGCGATGCGGCGCCGGCAGCTTGATCCCGTCGGCATAGGGCAGGTCAACCCCGAGGAAAGGGCGTTTCGATCCCAGCTTTTGCGCCAGCAAGCGGAAGCGCGGCCCGCCGCGGATCCAGAACAGCGGCGGCAAGGTGCCCTTTCTCTGGATCGGAACAATCGCCCGTACGCGCAAGCTCTCGCGGCCACTACGCAGAGCGAGTGCCATCTTCTCGACCGTGGGAGATTGGAAAATGAAAGCCGGCGACAGAGTGGTCTGAAATTCCTTCTCGATCCGCAGCAAAAGTTTTGCCGCCAGCAGTGAGTGACCGCCCAGTTCAAAGAAATCCTGCCTCACGTCATCACTGCCAGCCTTCAGAACATCTTTCCAGATCGCAAGCAGCCGCTGCTCGATTTCATCTCGCGGGCGAACCGCCTCATCCGCGTAATCGGCACTGAGTTCCATCCCAGCCAATTTCTGCCGATCGATTTTTCCGTTCGCAGTGCGCGGAAGAGTATCGAGAAAAACGAATTTCGCGGGAACCATGTACGCGGGCAGCCGGCCTCGCAAGAACTCGCGTAATTCTGCCGCGGAGACCGAATCGTCGGAGTGCGCGGCCAGAAACGCAACCAGCATTCCGTTCTCCGCCGATTGCAACTTGGCCAGAACTGCCGCTTCGCGCACCGCAGGATGCCGGCTTAGCGCCGCCTCGACTTCATCAAGCTCGACACGCTGCCCCCTGATTTTCACCTGCTGATCGCTGCGTCCGAGAAATTCAATATCGCCATTCGGCAGATAGCGCGCCAGGTCGCCCGTGCGATACAGCTTCGCTTCTGCGTTTGCCGTAAAGCGATCTTTAACAAAATGTCTCTCAGTCAGCGCGGGCTGTTTCAGATATCCCTGCGCCACTCCTTCGCCGCCAATGAAGAGTTCTCCGGGAACGCCGATGGGTACAGGTTCCAGGTTCGCGTCGAGGATGTAAACGCGCGTGTCGGCGACAGGACGCCCGATCGGAACGCTGGTCTCGCCGCTCCCCGGTTCGCACTCGAAAACCGTACTCCACACCGTCGCCTCGGTCGGCCCGTATTCGTTGAACAGTGACGCCTGCGGTGCGATTTCGTAGTGCAGATTTACCAGCTGCCGGCTGCACGCTTCCCCGGCCACAATCACCGACCGCAAGCTGCGAAGAGCAGCAGGATCAGCCCCGTTCAAAATTTCCCCATAAAGGCTGGGAACCGCGAGCAAGTGGGTTATTTTCCGCTCGGAAATCAGATCTCTGAGTTGTTCGCCTTCCCAGCGAAAACCACGGGGCGGAATAATCAGCTCTCCTCCCGTGCAAAGCGTATGAAAGATGCCAGCCACCGAGCTATCGAAACTGTAAGAAGAAAGCAGCAGGAATCTTTCTGGGGGCTCTTTGTAATAATGGAGACGGGTACGCGTCGAATACGCGAGATTGCGGTGCGTGATTTGCACACCTTTCGGCGCGCCGGTCGAACCGGATGTATAGAGAATGTAAGCCAGATCTCCTTCGTCGCAATTCGCCAGCCTGGGTTCGGTGCGCGGATGCTCAACATCGCCAGCAAGAACTTCATCGATCAGAAGCTTCTGCGCGTCGCACGAAAGTTTTTCCCCGATAGAATCTTTTTGCGTAACCAGCACTTTCGGATCGCAATCCGCCAGAATCAGCTCCAAACGCTGACTCGGGTTTGCCGGATCAAGCGGAACGTAAGCTCCGCCGGACTTGATCACCGCTAAAATGGCAATGATCATCTCGACGGAGCGATCCAGGCAAAGAGCCACGGGAACATTTGCCCCCACTCCTTGCGCTTTCAGGCGACGCGCCAGCTCCGCTGCGCGCCGGTCGAGCTCGGCATATGTCAATTCCTTCGAACCACAGAGCACGGCCATTGCGTCCGCTCTGGTTTCCGCTTGCTCATGAAACAGGTCGAGAACCATGACCGGCTCTCCCGGCAGCGCCGTGTCATTCCACTCGATCAGCAGCTTGCGGCGCTCGCTCGAAGTAATAATCGGCAACTGGCTGATTAGAGCTTCCGGATGATCGACAATCGATTTCAGCAGCGTTTCCCAATGTCCCGCGATCCGTTGCACCGTTTCGGCATCGAAGCGCGCAATATCGTAAATCAGCCGGCACAGAAGCCCTTCGCTCCGGTCATCGAGGACCATGCAGAACTCGAATTTCGTGGCTCCGGTTTCGACGTCGATGCAGGTCAGATCCCATTCCTTCCCTACCGGTGGCAGCGGCGGCTCGAGCGAAAACAGAATCTGGAACAAGGGGTTGCGATTGGCTGTGCGCTCCGGATGCAGCTCCGCGACCAGCCGGTCCAGCGGCACCTCGTCATGCGAGAGCGCCTCCAGCGTCGTCCGCCGCACACGATCGAGAAGCTGTCTAAAGCTGGGATCGCCCGCCAGATCGGTCCGCAGAGGAATCGTATTCAGAAAATAACCAAGCAGCCTTTCGCTGCCAGGCTCGCTCCGTCCGGCCGTGTTGCTCCCGATGATGATGTCTTCTTGTCCGCTGTAGCGAGAAAGCAGAACGTTGAACGCCGCAAGCAGGGCCATGAACAGGGTCACGCCCTCTTTGCGGCACAACTCGCGGAGCGCCTCACTCAATTGCGCTGGCAATAAGACAGTCTGCATCGCCCCGGAAAAGCTGTGCACCGGTAGCGCAGGTTCTGCCATGGGCAACTGCAGCGAAGGTAACGGTGCGCTCAACTGCCGTCGCCAGTAATTCAGGTGCGACTCCAGTTCTGCGCCTTCCAGACGCTGATGCTGCCACATCGCATAATCCCCAAACTGAAACGGCAGTTCTTCCAACGGCGACGGCTGGTTGCCGGAAAAGGCGTCGTAAAGCGC
>JASHTD010000470.1 GCA_030040725.1 Candidatus Sulfotelmatobacter sp.
CCTCCCAAAGGGACCGTGACTCCGCATTGAGGTCAAATAGGGGAAAACGAATCCGCTGACCATCTGAAGAAATAGCAAGGGGGCCGGTTCGGCCGCTAACGTTAGCCAAGATTTGTGCACCAGACCCGTCCCGGTCAGCAATTGCGATCACGCCTGCTTTCGAGTAGGCGATATGCTGGCCGTCTGGAAGAAACGAAGCGGCATCGACTTCCAAATCGGCAAGCCTTCTCGGCGCTCCAGCCGGAACAGGCAGCCACCAAAGAGGGGCTAGGAAAGAACTAGAAGTCACCAGCAGACCGGAAAAATCCGGTGCGATACCTTGGAGCCACGGATGGGGCATGGAGGTTGTGAGCGGCGCGGTTTCTCCGCCCGTTTCTGATACCTGTACGAGTTGCCAGCCGGAGATATTCCTTTCTGTGAAAAACAGTCGTGAACCGTCATCTGCTAACGGTGATGACTTATTGGCGGCGTCGTTTGTAAGCTGAGTGACAGACGTAATCCGCGGAATGTCCGCGGGCATACGCGACCAGAAGAACAATCCGGCGAAAAACACAACGATGAGGCCCGTTGCACCAACCCAGTTCCGCCTCTTTGGTTCCGGCGCTCGCGCTTCGAGCACTGAAGCGGAAATCGCAGCTGGCTCCGATGTAGACGACAATGCGTCTAGCGCGAACGCCAAGTCGGAAGCCGACTGGAAGCGTTGCTCCGGGTTCTTTTCCAGACATCGATGCACGACCCGTTGCAGCGCCGGAGCAATACTTGTCATTACTTGCGAGATTCCCGGCGGGTCTTCGTTCAGAATCGCCGTCATCGTCTCCGGCGAGGTCGCCTTCTGAAACGCTCGCTTCCCCGATAGCATCTCGTACATAATCGCACCGAAAGCGAAAACATCTGCCCGATGGTCCGCCGTCTGTCCCCGCACCTGCTCCGGCGCCATGTATCCCACCGTGCCCATCATGATTCCCGGTTCCGTCTCCCCGCTCGTCATCGGCGCGCTGTGCTCCGAGCCTTGTTGCGGCTGCCTCAGTTTCGCCAGTCCGAAGTCCAGGATCTTCACCCTGCCGTCTTTGGTGACGAACAGGTTCTCCGGCTTCAGGTCACGGTGCACGATCCCTTTCTCGTGCGCTGCCGCCAGACCGCGCGCGACCTGTACTCCGCAATCAATCGCTTTACGCACGGCCAGGCGTCCCCGCTTGATCTGCTCGCGCAGCGTTTCGCCTTCCAACAACTCCGATACCAGATAGGGCGCCCCTTCATAGGTGCCCATCTGAAATACCGCCAAAATGTTGGGATGGTTTAGCGCCGCTGCTGCCCGCGCCTCTTGCTCGAATCTACGCAGGCGTTCGGGATCGGAAGAGAGAACCGAGGGCAACACCTTGATGGCTACGTCGCGTCCCAGCCGCGCATCGCGGGCACGATACACCTCGCCCATGCCACCGGCGCCCAGCAGCGACTTGACTTCGTACTCGCCCAGCTTCGTCCCCGAGGCGAGCGTCACTCGCGGCGGCGCGGATTGCAGGAAGCTGGAGCGCACATCGTCGCTGGCAGCGAGCAGGGTTTCGACTTCCTGCCGCAGGGAATCATTCGAAGCGCCGGCACGTTGCAGAAGGGCAGCGCGCTGCGCGGGCTCCACCTCCAGCGCTTTCTCCAGCAGGTCGCGAATCTGTTGCCAGCGTTCGGGAGTCATACCTCGGCCTGACTCATCTGGTGATACAACCAAATCCTGGCCGTCGTCCAATGTCTCTTCACCGTGGCTGGCGAAAGACCAAGCACCCCAGAAGTCTCATCGATGGAAAGGCCGCCAAAGAATCGCAGCTCTACAATTCGGCTTTGCTGCGGATCGAGTTTGGCAAGTTCTTCCAGGGCATCGTCCAGCGCGACCAGATTCAGACTTCTGCTTTTGAATCCCACTGCATCGTCCAAGGTCAGCGTGTAGCCTCCGTCCCGTTTGGCGGCACGATGGCTGCGGGCGTACTCAACCAGGATGTGACGCATCAACTGTGCGCAGACGGCTACGAAGTGGTCACGGTTCTTGAACTGGGCTGCGCCTTGTTTCTCCAGGCGGAGATACGCCTCATGCACTAGGGCAGTGCTCTGCAAGGTGTGATCAGGGCGTTCCTGACGCATGTAGTGATGGGCCAGCCGCCGAAGCTCGTCATAAACGAGAGGCAAAACGGCGCGCAAGGCTTCGTCGTCGCCGGCGTGCCACTGCGCCAGAAGCCGGCTCACGGACTCGGAAGGAAGTGACGACACCCACGCCCCCTGGGTTGGGTGGAAAGACTATCCTCTACCTCGCCCAAAGTCAACTTACTGAAAAACATGAACTTGCCAGACTCGATTCCCAGACGCTGCAGGTTGGCCAAGATTTTTTCTGGCTCCGTGAGCCAATTCATCAACAGTTTTCGCTTTACGAGATGACGAAGGATCGAAGCAAAGGGGTTCCCATGAAGCGCCACACTTGCTTGGCTGTGATTATCAGTTCCCTGGCCCCGGTTTTTCGAAGCTTGATTTTCCTGGCCCTCGCTTCTTCGGCCGTAGCCCAGACTACGACGACGAATCCGCCCGTAACTTTGGCCTCGGCCCAGGTGCCTCCAGTAATTCAGTTCTCCAACATCGCCACCGATTCGGCTGGCAGCCCGCTCACCGGCACGGTCGAGATCACCTTCTCGCTCTACAACAACTCCCAGGGAGGATCGTCCCTGTGGTCGGAGACGCAGAATGTAACTCTCAGCAACGCCGGGCAGTATTCGGTATATCTGGGAATCACCAAGCCGCTGGGCGTGCCCCTCAGTTTATTCATCAGCGGTGAAGCACACTGGCTGGGCGTGCAGATCGCAGATCAGGCAGAACAGCCGCGCGTGTATCTGGTCAGCGTGCCCTACGCCATGAAAGCCGGCGACGCGGCTACCATCGGCGGGTTGCCGCCCTCGGCATTTGTGCTGGC
>JASHTD010000471.1 GCA_030040725.1 Candidatus Sulfotelmatobacter sp.
GATGACCTGTGTCCCACGGGTTGAGAGCTGCGCCAGTTCCATCTGCATTTGTGCCCAAGCTTCATTCGTTGGCTTAACCAGATCTTCCGGCAGGTCATATTGCGGCGCATCCGGATCTTGCGACAAAACGACCAGCGGCATATTGCCGAGCGAACCGGTGGCCGCAGTCTGTGCTGCGCTTATGGAAATCGATTTCAGTTCCGCAACGCTTTCCCGCAAGCTGTGAAAATTGCACTCTGCCGCCCGCTCTTCCGTATCCTTCGAACAAAAGCCCAGCAGCCGCGGCAAGCCGAACGGCATGGTGAATTCAAAAAATTCCTGCTCGCGAATCCAGGTGCGGTCGAGCTCTTGCAACATTGGAGGCAAACGCTTCTCCTGCTCTGGATGCGATGAATCCACCAGAACCATCCCCACTGCGTCGTTTCCGTACCGATTGGCAAAAATCCGCACATCGTATCCGGCCATCGAGTGGCCAACAAGAAGGTATGGCGGCGGTACGCCCGCGCTCTGCAGAAGCGTGTGCAGCTCTTCTGCAAAAACTTGGCTCGTCCGCGGTTTCGAGCTGGAATCGCTATAACCCATTTCGGCGCGGTCGTAGGAACACACACGTGTCAGCTGCGCAATTTGCGGCTGCACCTTCCGCCACGAACGATAGCCGTCTCCCAACCCCGAATCCAGAATCACCGCGGGACTTCCCTCTCCGCTGCAATCGATGTGCATTTTGTATCCGCCGACATCGATCAATTGTCCCGGCATGGGGTACGCGCGCCGATCGCGGCGAGTGGCACTGACCTGATAAATCGCCCCCGCCAGCGCGATCCCGGCGAGAAGAACCAGCAACGCGAGACCGAAGTTGCGTAGCCACCGATTCGTCATTGCGGAGGGGTTGGGCAGCGCCATTGGATTCGAGGGCTAAGTGAATGCCCGGCCCTTCTATGACCGGATTCTACATAACCGGCGGCACAGTGATTCCCATGACTGCCAGTGTGCGGATCAACTCTCGCCGAACCACGGCCACAGTCGCCAGCAAAAATTGTTTTCGCTTCTCGTTGGCTTCACTCAGAATCGGATAGCGATGATAAAAAGCGTTAAAAAGCTGCGCCAGCTGAAACGCGTGTTTGGCGAGATACGCAGGCTCCGTGGTCGTGATGCACTGGTTCACAACGTATGACGTTTTCGATGAGGCCAGCCAGAGTTCCCAGATTTCGTCAGCCGCTTCTCCGTTCAGGAATTGGGAAAAATCCTCCGCCGAAATCTTGCTCGCAACTTTTCCGGCAAAATCGTCCGCGTCCATCCCGGCTTTGTTAAAAATCCCGTTGGCGCGCACCACCGCATACTGCGCGTAGGGCCCAGTTTCACCTTCGAAGCTCAGCGCCTCTTTGAAATCGAAAGCGATTACCGATTGCTTGGTGTACTTCAGCATGAAATACCGCAGCGCACCCACCGCAATTTGCCTGGCAATCGACTGCCGCTCTTCGTCCGCTAGTTCCGGGTGCCGCGAATCGACTTCGCCCTTCGCCGACACGATCAACTGATCGAGCAGATCGTCAGCCTTCACGCCGAATCCCTTGCGCCCGCTCACCTCGACATAAGACCGCGCCTTGTCTTCTTCGCTCAGCGTGTAGCCGAGTTCGGCGGCACAACGCGGGGTCAGCGCAACCATCTCGTAGGAGAAATGCGTGTAATGATCGGCTGCTTCATTGTGGCCCATTCCGCGCAGCGCTTCGATCACGGTACTCTGCGCTTCCGACTGCCGCGCATCGATCACGTTGTAGATTTCCGCGACATCGCCAAAGTGAGGATGATCCTTCTCGCCATCGACCGAAGAAATCCAGCACTCATGCTGATTGGGATATCGATAAAACTTGCGATAGCCGAAATCGCGCCCCAGCAATCCAAACTTCCACATGTGATATGCGATGTCTTTGCCGACATAGCCGACGGTACCGTTTGAGCGCACGATGACTTTTTGATCTTCCTCGGAAATCTCCCGCGCGCCGAGATCCACGCCAGCCTGGGTTCCGATCTCCGTTAGAATATCGTCTATTTCGCTGTCGTAATCCTGCGCTCCCTGCCTCATTTTCCTCTTCGGCTCTGCAAGGGTTACGCCTGTTCCCGCCCGGCGCATCACCCAGCATCCTTTATTCTTGCCTTCGTTTTCATAGATGAGCACGCCCGCATCCTTTAGCTTCGCAAACGCGGCGTCCCAAAAATGCAAATGCAGGATTTCGCTCTCGCGTGGCAGAAAATCGTATTCGATGTCGAGGCGGTCCATGGTTTCCAGATGCTGCCGCAGCACAGCGCTCGCAATCATTTCGGCGACGGCCGCCGTCTCATTGTTGCCCTCCTCAATGGCATGCAGGGTTTCCGAGCGCGCCTTCAGGTTTTGCTTATCCTGTTCGTACCACTGCGAAACCCGCGCATATAAATCCCAGCAGTAATAATCGAAGCGCGGCTCGCGCGTCAGCGCCTCAATTTCAGTCCGTGATTTTTTCGCGAGATGCGTAAAACCAACCACCACATCGGCAACCTGTACGCCGGTATTGTCGATGTAGTTCTGCACATCCACCTCGCACCCGGCGTAGCGCAGCAAGCGCACGAACGTGTCTCCCAGCACGGCATTTCGCAAATGTCCGATGTGCGCAGCTTTGTTGGGATTAATGCTGGTGTGCTCCACAAGAATTTTTCCCGCAGCGACGGTTTCGCTCGGCACACTGTCGCGGGCCAGAGCCTGCGCCAGCCACGCTCGATCGATCCTTACATTCAGATAACCGGGAGGCGCAACTTTGAATTCCGCAATGCCTTCGATGCTGCCGATCTCAGCACCAATTGACTCCGCAATCTTCAGCGGTGCGCTGCGCAACGGCTTGGCAAAGGGAAAGACCGGAATCGCAAAATCGCCGAGCGCGACCTTCGGAGGTTGCTCGATCACCACCGCAGGCAGCGTCGCTTCCGGATAACGTCCGCGCAAGAACTCCAGCAGGCGCTGGGCAAGACGCTGTTCAAGATAACGGTACAAGGCTCTCCTCTGAAGCGTTTGTGAAGATAGTGATTTTAGCAGAGCATGCGATGCTGGTTTGACGCAGGGTGCGCGGTTTCCTATGATGAAAGTTCCGTCTTTGGTCGTTAGCCCTGCAGTACGCGCATCCCAATTTTTAACCGATACGGCTGACGACGAGCGACTTGCAGCTTGTCTTTTTCTATGCGCATCGCCTATCTCGAGTGTTTCTCCGGTATCAGCGGCGACATGTTTATGGGCGCACTCGTCGGTGCCGGAGTCTCGCCGCAGATTCTGCGCGATGCAGTCGGCGCTCTAGATATCGGCGCCCGGCTGGAAATTTCGCAGGTTGTCCGCAGCGGAATTTCAGCAGCCAAAGCGGACGTCTGGGTGAATGGCGAAAAAGATTTGCCGCGTGAAGAATATTGGGAAAAGCAACTCGCATTCCAGAGTACTTCCGCGAGCGGTCGCTCCAGCGAGCACCATCACGAGCACTCCCACTCGCATGAACACAAGCGGAAAAATCACGCGCCTCACGAACAAGATGGCCACGGGCGAACGCTTACCGAGATAAAACAAATCATCTCCGCGGCTGCGATCTCCGAGCGGGCGAAGAGCACCGCAATCGATATCTTCACTGCGCTCGGGCATGCCGAAGCGAAGATTCACAATACTTCCCTCGATCATGTGCACTTCCACGAAGTCGGTGCAGTCGATGCGATGGTTGATATTGTCTGCGCGGCCGTCGGCGCGGAAGCATTGGGAGTCGATGAAATAATTTGTTCACCACTCAACGTCGGCAGTGGGACCGTGAAGTGCGCTCATGGCACCCTCCCCGTCCCCGCTCCCGCGACGCTCGTACTGCTGGCCGGCGCGCCAATCTACTCGACCGGAATCCAGGCCGAACTGGTAACCCCAACGGGCGCAGCCATCGTCAAGACTCTGGCTTCGCGATTTGCGTCTTTTCCTGAGATGACGATCGAGAAATCGGGCTTCGGCGCTGGATCGCGCGATTTTCCTGCGCATCCAAATGTCGTGCGCCTGACGATTGGCGAGGCAGCGTCGCATGGTCTCGCTGCGAAAACCGCG
>JASHTD010000472.1 GCA_030040725.1 Candidatus Sulfotelmatobacter sp.
AGCGCACGGTGAAAGCTCACGTAGCCAAGCTGATGCGCAAAGTCGGCGTACAGAACCGCATTGCGCTTTCGGTTCATGCCATCACGCACTCGCTGGTCGCTGCGAAGTAGTAAGGTAACCAACATTCGGAGAGCCTTGGGCGCGGCTGGCGACGGGCGTTCCAGCCAGTAACTCCTAACTTGTCCCGGGTAACTTTAGGACACTGACCTCGGTAATCTTGCGGCAAAGGCAACTCCACCGCATACTCGCCTCACCTACCACAGAACCTGGGAGACGGGGTTGGGAGTGGCGATTAGGGTCACCACTTTTGACCCCGATTTTTATTTCTTCGTCCCTTCTCCTCATGCGATGCATCATCTGGCATTGCTGCTCTCCATGATCCAGTCTCGCAGATAGATCTCCTCTCCGAATTTCCAGGTCGCTTTCGTTATCGTGCTGTTTCCTTGGATGCAGCGCTAGCCTGCGAGCAACTCGAGGCGATTCGTTTACAATCCAAATATCGAATTTCAGAAATTTTATGCACTGAGGAACTATGAAAAACCTTTTCCCGTTGATTCTTGTGGTGTGCCTCTGTTCGTTTTCCTTCGCGGATGAAAATGGTGCAACGAAGGCAGCCGACCGTGTGCAGGCTGCGGCCGAGGTCTTGAATGAAATTCAGGCTGCACCGGATAGAGGCATCCCCCAGGATGTTCTGCGTTCCGCCGAGTGCGTGGCCGTGGTTCCATCGATGCTGAATGGCGGCTTTATCATCGGCGCGAAATATGGCAAGGGGCTGGCGAGTTGCCGCACCCCCAAAGGATGGAGTTCGCCCGCATTTTTCAGGGTGGAGGGAGGCAGTTTCGGCTTTCAGGCGGGCGGTCAGGCCGTAGATCTGATCATGCTCATTATGAACAAAAACGGCATGCGGCATTTGCTTTCGAGCCAGTTTGAATTGGGCGCAGACGCGTCTGTGGCAGCCGGTCCGGTGGGGCGCGACACGGCCGGAGATACGGACTGGAAAATGCGGGCTGAAGTGCTGACCTATTCACGCGCGCGCGGATTGTTTGCCGGAGTAAGCCTGAATGGAGCCGTCATCAAGCAGGACAAACCAAGCACACGCGAATTCTATGGTCACATGGTTTCGTTTCCGGCGTCACTGAATGGGGAAGTCGAACCTCCGGCAGCCGCGAATACATTTTTGACTTCGTTGGCAAAGTGGGCGCAGGAGGCGGCGAAGTAGGACGGTAGCTGGCGCGCACGCTACCCAAAGGCGGTTTCCTCCTTGCGCAACAGACCTTCAGCGGATCGCATTGTTTGCAAATAATTTTTGACGGTGGTACCGTCACGCTTCCCCGATGCGGCAGCGACTCGAGTACGCGGCGGTGTGGCCATTTATCAAGATTCTGGGAATCTTGCCGCGGCCGCTGGCGCGGGCCGCGGGCATCAGCCTGGCTTGGGTAATTTATCTTCTTCACCCGCGATTGCGGCGGGTTGGTATGCGCAACCTTGCGCTTGCGTTTCCTGAAAAAAGCCAAGCCGAACGGTCGCGGATCTTGCGCGGGGAGTTCACCTCACTCGGCCGGCAACTCGCTGAAGTTTGTCACTTCCCAAAATACACGCCAGAAAACATTCACGAGGTTGTGGTTTACGACGGATTCGAAAACTACGAACGGGCGCGCGCACAAGGGAAAGGAGTACTTTTCCTCACGGCGCATTTTGGCGGCTGGGAGCTTTCGGCATTCACCCATTCGCTGCACGGACATCCCATGCACATTGTGGCGCGTGGATTAGACAATGTGTATCTCGACCGGCTGGTGACAAGGTATCGGACGATGCATGGGAACCAGATCGTAGACAAGGACGATTTTGTGCGTGGCCTGCTCGCCGCGATGAAAGCCGGCGAAGCGGTTGGCATATTGATGGATACAAATATGACCCCGCCGCAGGGAATATTTGTGGATTTTTTCGGCATTCCGGCATGTACAGCGAGTGGTTTGGCTCGTATTGCGCTTCGGACCGATGCAACTGTCGTGCCCGGATTTACGGTCTGGGATGCGCAGTTGGGAAAGTACCGGCTGCGATTCGACCGTGCGCTTGAGTTGTTTCGCACCGGCGATCTCGAAGCGGATATTCAGGCGAACACGCAACAGTTCACCCGCGTGATTGAAGATTATGTGCGCAAATATCCGGATCAGTGGCTCTGGGTGCACCGCCGCTGGAAGACGCGGCCGGCAGGCCAGGCGCCGCTATACTGATCCGCCAAGAATGAAACAACGAATCAAAGAACGTGCACCTGGGCGCAATCGGAAAGATCCAGCTGGCATCGGTACCCGGGCCGTTTGGGCTGGCGAGAATGTCGAATCCTGGGAAGGCGCCACGCAGGTCCCAGTAGCGCTCAGCGTTTCGTACGGCTACGACGATCTCGATGAGTGGGCCGATGTGGCTCAGGGAAAAACGCGCGGCCACATCTACGGGCGAAACACTAATCCGACCGTTGCTGCCTTTGAAGAAAAGGTGAGAATTCTGGAGAATGCCGAAGCCGCAACCAGCTTCGCCAGCGGCATGGCAGCGATCAGCAA
>JASHTD010000473.1 GCA_030040725.1 Candidatus Sulfotelmatobacter sp.
AGATGATTCGCACATATTTCGCGATGCTGATTGAAGAAGAGTTGCCGGATGCGATTGGAAAGATGAAGCAGTTTGCCTCGTGGTTTACGCATGGCGTGCCGGGCGGTGCGCATCTGCGCAAAGAAATCTACGAATCGAAGAGCGATGTGGAAGTGTTGCGGAGGGTGGAAGAATTTTTTGAGGCAAGGTTGTGCGGCGCACGGTCCCTCGAAGCCGCCGAATCGCTCCCTGGCTAACCTGCTGCGAACGCCCCTCCCAGGGGCGCCATCGCATATAATCATCCCCACTCATGGCGCTCACTTCCGGCACAAAGCTGGGGCCGTATCAAATTCTGTCGTCCATCGGCGCGGGAGGCATGGGCGAGGTTTACCGTGCCCGCGACTCCCGCCTTGGTCGCGATGTTGCGATTAAAGTTCTGCCGGCGTCTTTTTCCGCTGATCCAGATCGCTTGCAGCGATTCGCGCAGGAATGCCGGGCGACGGCAGCGCTCAACCATCCCAACATTCTTTCGATTTTCGATATCGGCGAAGACAGGGCTGCGCCGTATGTGGTCTCAGAACTTCTGGAAGGCGAGACTGTGCGCGACCGGCTGCGCAACGGTCCGATCGCTTCGCGGAAAGCTATCGACTACGCCCGGCAGATCGCGAGTGGATTGGCGGCGGCGCACGAAAAGGGCATTACGCATCGCGATCTCAAGCCGGAAAATTTGTTTATCACGACAGATGGGCGAGTAAAGATCCTCGATTTCGGCCTCGCAAAACTGACTCGCCCTGAGGCCGACGATTCGGGCGACGCGCCGACGATGCAGATTGCGACCGACGCGGGCACAGTGATGGGAACGGTCGGATACATGGCTCCCGAGCAGGTGCGCGGGAAAGCGGCGGATTCGCGATCCGATATTTTTGCGTTCGGCGCGATTCTCTACGAAATGCTTTCGGGCAAGCGCGCTTTTCACGGCGAATCGCCGGTGGAAACCATGAGCGCGATTTTGAAGGAAGAGCCGCCCGATCTGACTGAAACGAATCGCAATGTTCCGTCGGCGCTGGAGCGGATCGTCCGGCACTGCCTGGAGAAAAATCCGGCGGAGCGGTTTCAGTCGGCGCGCGATTTGGCCTTCAACCTAGACGCGCTCAGCGAAATTTCGACCAGCCGCAGCGGCGCACAGGCGTTACCGGTCGAGAAAGAAAGAGCGACTCGACGATGGCTACGGGTGGGAGCGGTCGTCGCCTTACTCGTTGCTTCGTGGGTAGGGATTTATGTTTTTGCGCATCGCGGGGCGGTGAGTAATCCGACGTTCCACGAAATTACCTTCCGCAACGGGACGATATGGGATGCGCGCTTTGCGCCCGATGGCCAGACGATCGTGTACGGCGCCAACTGGGAAGGTACTCCTACCGAACTCTTCAGCACACGTTTCGATAGCACGGATTCGCGCTCCGTGGGACTGCCTTCCGCGCAGATTCTTTCCATCTCCTCAAAAGGTGAGATGGCGATCAGTCTCCACGCCGCGCCTTATACGGCCTTTGTGATGAAAGGGACGCTTGCGCGGGTTCCCCTTGTCGGCGGTGCACCGCGCGAAGTTCTCGATTCAGTTGAGTGGGCGGATTGGGGCCCCGACGGCGAATCGTTTGCTGTGGTTCGTCCCAATCCTGGCGGCAACCATCTCGAGTATCCCATCGACAACACGATCTACTCGCCAGAAGCATGGGTGAGCCACGTGCGGTTTTCTCCGAACGGAGAATATCTTGCTATTGCCGATCACGTTCCCAGCGGCGACGATGGCCGCATCGTAATCATTGATAAGCGCGGAAATCGCAAGGCGCAATCTTCGTTTTACACCAGCGTGCAGGGGCTGGCGTGGAGTCCGAATGGAAAGGAAGTATGGTTTTCCGCTGTACCGACTGGGGCAGCGCGCTCGCTCTATGCTCTCGATTTGTCGGGCAAAGAGAGGTTGATTTATCGTGCCCCGGGCGGGGTTACGATTCACGACATCAGCCGGTCAGGAATGGTTCTGCTCACCGCCGATAAGGTTCGGCTGGGAATGTTTGCGCTTGCTCCGGGTGAGACCCATGAACGCAGCCTGTCATGGTTTGACTGGTCGCTGCTCAGCGACCTCTCTGCCGACGGCAAGACTCTACTCTTCTCCGAAAGCGGCGAAGCCATGGGCAACGGTCTCGGCTCTCTTTATCTTCGGGGCACTGACGGATCAGCCGCCGTGCGCCTCGGCGAGGGCGGCTTTGGGAGGCTTTCTCCCGACGGAAAATGGGCACTCGTCTTGAACGGCCACCCAGCCAAACTGATGCTATTGCCCACTGGCGCAGGGCGATCGCGACAGCTCACCGATAATAAATTGGATCATTTCGCGATGGGCTGGCTGGCCGATAACAAGACGATTTTCTTCGGCGCCAGCGAGGTAGGCAAGCCTGGTGGGCGGAGTTATGTACTCGATATTGATTCGCCCGGGGCTGAGCCCAAGCCGATCACGCCGGAGGGCGTGGTCGCCGGCTATCCTACCCCGGATGGCAAGTTCCTTCTCGCGGCCGATGCAAAGCATGAATATTCGCTTTTTCCGGTCGCCGGAGGCGCGCCGCAGAAGCTGAACCTGGACATTCAGTCCGACGAATTCGTCACTGGTTTCATCGATAATGGTAAGAGCGTGCTGGTGCGCACCCGCGGCCTGCCGTTGAAGATCACGCGCCTCGATCTGGCGACTGGCAAGCGAGCGCCCTTCAAGGAAATCGTTCCCGCAGATCCCGCCGGCGCACAAAGCATTCCCAGCATTCACTTCAGCGCTGACGGCAAATCATACGCGTATTCGCTGGGACGATGGCTCTCGGATTTGTATGTGGTGGATGGGCTGAGGTGATTTTGTGTGGCGAGGGCCCTTGCCCGTGCATCAGCATTTCGCACCTAGCTGACTTGCCTTGCCACCATCTTTCCCGTCTCGTCTTTCTCTATAAGAGCCCACGGTGTCTTGGGACCGTGCGTAAACACGGTCAGCCACTTTTCTGGAATCGAGCGCGCGTAATATTTTTTCTTGCTTTCGATCGTCTGCAGCGGATAGAGATCGAGTGCCATTCCCCAGGTGAGATCGATGTGGGCGGTGGTGGGGATGAGATCGGAGATGTAACAGGCAACCGAAGGATGCTCGTCTCGCGCTTGAGGAGGATGCGCGCCAAACGCGCGATTTCTCTCCTCGCGCTGGGCGCTCGGAGTTCGCGCGGCGCGCCCGGGTTCCTCGTCGCCAAAAAAAGGCTCCTCGGAATGACAACCTCTACCAGTCACCGCCTCAGGATGACAGCCATTAACGATGATTGCCATCATGCTGGCTGTGTGGCCGGGGAAGGTTTTTACGGAAATGCCGGGGACGATTTCTTCTCCGCCTTTGAGCAGGGTCATCTGGCCGGTGGCGACGAGCGGATCGAAGTTATCAGGAATGTAACTGATGGCGTTGC
>JASHTD010000474.1 GCA_030040725.1 Candidatus Sulfotelmatobacter sp.
CATCCCTGGATGCGGGCATACATCGCGGTGGTAAGAGGCCCGTACGGAGTGAGCAACGGCAACGGCGCGTTCAAGCTCGAGGACGTTCCGCCCGGAACGTATACGCTGACAGCGTGGCAGGAAACCTACGGAAGCCAGACCCAAACGGTGACAGTTGCAACGGGAAAACCGGCCTCATTGGATTTCACGTTCAAGGCGAAGTGACGCGAGAAGTAAGGAGAGAGGAAGTGATCGAGGGCCGCTGAAACAGCGGCCCTTGCGATTTTGAGGGCCCGGGTAGTTATTTCTTCAGCCGATTCAATTCGTCCAACTTCTGCTTGAGCTGTTCCAGCTTCTGTCCGGCTTCGCCGAGCTTGCCTTCGGCAGTGAGCCGCTGATAATCGGCCAGGTCTTTGGCTGCTCCGGAAATGAGAGTGTTGAGATCGGCGGCAGATTTGGTGGTCGCTGATGCGGGTGCGGCGCTGGGCGCCGACTCGGCTGCAGGGGCGGCGCCCGTCAATGACGAAACCTCGCCACCGAACATGGCTCTCATCGCAGCATCGAAAGTAGGGCCGTATACGAGGCGGTCTTGCAACGCGAGCACGACCAGGCGCAGCTCGGGCATGGGACTTCGCTCGGCTTGAAGATAGATGGGTTCGGCATACAAGAGGGCCTTGCCGCATGGAATCACCAGCAGGGTTCCGCGGCGCACGTGCGAACCTTGCTGATTCCAGAGAGTCAATTGCCCAGAGAGCTGGGCATTCTGATCGATGCGGGCTTCGATCTGCAGCGGGCCATCGACCAGCCGGGTTTTGGGAAAATCGTAAACGACAGAGGTTCCATAATGCGCGCCATCGCTGCGGCCCGCGATCCAGCCGATGAGGTTATTGCGATTGGCGGGCGTGAAGGGGAGGATATTGACGAATTCCACATTGCTTTCACCGGGCAGCTTCATGAGAACAAAATTCGGTTCCATGGTCTGCGTTCGCTGCTCGCCGGTTTCGCTCAAACCGACTTCGGATGCGACAGTCCAGAGGTCTTCCCGGTTGTAGAAAACTTCGGGATCGGTCATGTGATAAAGCGCGTAAACGGAGGCCTGCAGCTTCAGCAACAACTCCGGGTAGCGAACATGCTTGCGCAAATCGGGCGGCATGGCCGAGGCGTCTTTAAATAAAGAGGGGAAAATCTGGCGATACGCGTTGATGATGGGGTCTTGCGAATCGAAAACGTAGAAGGTGGTCGTGCCGTCGTAGGCGTCGATGACGACTTTGACGCTGTTCCGCATGTAATTCAGGGAATTGTTGTTCAGCAGGTAGTGGCTCGAGTAGGGATAACTGTCGGAAGTGGTGAAAGCATCGAGCATCCAGAAGAGGCGCCCGTTATCGTCGATGACGATGTACGGGTCGGGTTCGTAGGTGAGAAACGGCGCGAGGGCGGTTACGCGGTCACGCACGTTGCGGCGCATGAGAACGCGGCTTTGTGAATTGACGTCGTCGCTGAAAGGAAGCTTAGTTATATCGCCTTCATTCATGGCGATGAGAATGCGGCGCAGAAATCCGCTGAGGGGAATACCGCCGGTGCCTTCATACGCGGTGAGATTGTTGGTCTGACCCTGGGGATAATTGAATTCCTGTTGCTTGGTCTTGACGTATACGTCGTTGCCGGTGAGTTCTCCGAAATAAATTTCCGGCCGGGTTATCTGGATGCTGGGCACGGTGCTCTGCACCGGCATATTGCTCAAAATCAGCGTGGGCAGGCCTTCGGCAGTGAATCCATTCACGGGATTCATGGTGATGCCGTAGCCGTGAGTGTAGATGAGCCTCTCGTTGACCCAGTTGCGGCTGCTCTCGGGAAGCTTGTCAACGCTTAACTCGCGAGCGGCAAGCATGACCTGACGCACATTGCCATCGATCTCGTAGCGATCAATATCGATATCGGGGAAGTCGTAATAGGTCCGGATCTCCTGAATCTGCCGGAGGGTGTCTTGCAAAGCGCGCCAATCCCACAGGCGGATGTTCTGCAGCGTGGCTTGATTATTCGCGGCGTCGGTGGCCTCAACGGAAGTCTCGGCGGGAAACTCGCGCTGTGTGACACGATCTAATCCGTAGGCCTGACGGGTCAGTTCGATATTGTGGGCAATATAAGGCCGCTCGCGATCCAACTCGTTGGGCTTGACGATGAAGCTGCCGACGTACCACGCGACTATTTGCAGAACGAGATAACAGCCGACGGCGGGAACGGCAGCCATCACCAGCCATCGAACACGCGGCGTGGCCACGACATTGATCAGGGCAATGACTGCGCCGACTACGAGCGCTGCGCAAACGATCAGCAAGCCGGTGAGTGTGATGTGCGCATCGGTGTAGGAAACACCGCTGAAAATCGTGTGCTCTTCAAAGAGCGCCCCGAAGCGGCTGAGATAAACCTGCAGGGCGACGACCAGCAGCAGAAAGGAAACCGAGATCGAGACTCCGCGCCAGGAGCGGGGAATGGAGCTGCCGCGATGGGTTGACAAGATATGAATGCTGCCGGTAATGAGAACGAAGAAGAAGGCGACGATGCAGGCGATGATGGCGATGGTCAGCAGCCATCCCGCGATCAATTGCCAGACCGGAAGAGTGAACAGATAAAAGTGGAGCGGGCGGCCGAAAATGGGATCGGAGATCGAGGCCGGAGTTCGCGGCGCGTACCAGTACAACGCGAAGGTATCCCACTCCGCCATCATGCCGGCGCCGGTAGCAAGGGCAATCACGAAAAAAATCACCCGGGCAATGAAATTCATGATCCGTTCGACCGGCAGTTTGACGGGTT
>JASHTD010000475.1 GCA_030040725.1 Candidatus Sulfotelmatobacter sp.
TCGGCGATGAAGCGCATTCAGCCGGTCACCGACCGCTCCCGCCTGACCGAGTGCGACTTCATCGTCGAGGCCGCGACGGAAAGGTTTGAAATCAAATCAGAGATTTTTCGTGACCTCGACCGATTGATGAAGCCGGAAGTCATCTTAGCCTCGAACACGTCTTCGATTTCCATTACGAAACTCGCAGGGTTAACCAAGCGGCCGGAAAAAGTCATCGGCATGCACTTTTTTAATCCCGTGCCGGTGATGAAATTAGTTGAGATCATTCGCGGGCTGGCGACTTCCCAGGAGACCTTCGCGACGGTGCGCGAGCTGGCGGGGAAGCTCGAAAAGACCCCGGTGGAGGTGAATGACGCACCGGGCTTTGTTTCCAACCGCGTGCTCATGCCGCTGATTAATGAAGCGATTTATGCGGTAATGGAAGGCGTGGCCACGCCGGAAGCCATCGACGAGGTGTTTAAGCTGGGAATGGCGCATCCCATGGGACCGTTGACGCTGGCCGATTTTATCGGGCTGGATGTGTGCCGCGACATCATGCGCGTGATGCACGAAGGCCTGGGCGATCCCAAATACTGCCCGTGCCCACTGCTGCTCAAAATGGTGGACGCGGGCTGGCTGGGACGCAAGAGCGGGCGCGGGTTCTACCAGTATTGACGATTGCCTCTTGCCGAAGGCCGACGAGCGAACGCGCGCCCGAACTGCGCAGCCCTGGTCGTAGTCTCCGGGGCGCGACTCAAAGGTATCCGATAACGAGAAAGTCACTCCCGAATCCACAGGAGGGTCGCGTATGCTGCGGGCATGGGTGTGAGTGTGTCGATGCTGGCCAGCGGCAGCCGGGGAAATTGCGCGCTGGTCTCCAGCACGCAGACTAGGCTCCTGCTCGACGCCGGCATCTCCTGCCGCGAAACCTTCAAGCGAATGAAATCGCTGGGCGAAGATCCGCGTGCGCTTTCCGCCATCCTCATTACTCACGAGCACTCGGACCATATTTACGGTTTGGCGATGCTGGCCAAGAAATTACGTATCCCTGTTTTCATGACCGCAGCAACGCACACGGCCTGGGCTCGAGCGATGCGAATCGTCAACGGCGAACGGCCGCAGATCGAGAAACTGGAGAAGTTCGAGTCGGGACATCGCTTTCAAATCGGCGACATCGAGATCAAGCCGTTTACCATTCCGCACGACGCCGCCGACCCGGTGGGATTTACCTTTCGGGCCGAGGGCATCAAGATCAGCTTTGTTACCGATCTCGGCTACCTGCCAGTGAATGTACGCGATCACCTGCGCGGCTCCGACATTCTGGTGATGGAATCGAACCACGACGTCGAGATGCTGCGAGGTGGCCCGTATCCCTGGTCAGTGAAGCAGCGCGTGGCCAGCAATGTGGGGCATCTTTCGAATGAGAAACTCGCGGATTTCTTTACCGGAGACTATGATAATAATGCGGCGTTTGTGGTGCTGGCGCATCTCTCTGAGCAGAACAATCACCCAGAGAAAGCGAGGAGAGAAGCGGAGAAAGCACTGGCCGAGCGTGGTGGATTGTTTCATAACCGGGTGGTGGTGGCGAAGCAGTCCGAGGTTGTGCCGCCCATCCGGCTGTGATGTCGCTTGCGAGGCCTTGGTGAATCTGCAGTCCTTATGAGTCAGCAGTGCGTCGATCCGATTGTTGGCAAGATTCTGGCGGGCTGGAGATACGACATTTCTGGCCTGGCGCCGGAGATGCGCGGCGACTATGAAAGCCACTTCGCCGACTGCGAACGATGCCGCAGCCGGCAGCGCCTGCACCGCATCATCGATGTTGGGCTGATCGCGCTGGCTTCGGTGTCGGGCGGCGTTTTTCTGCTGGCTTTTGGAGTGATCCGCCACTTTGGACCGCGGCATGCCCTCTGGCTGGAGATTGCCGCTCTCGTCGGCTTTGCATTATCCGCATTGATCTGGCTGGTTGTGGCCGTCGCTACGCCAGCACCCGTAACCGTGCTCGATGCCGCCAAACAAGGTGCCCGCCTGGTGCATGACCGTTTGCCGCCCGAGATCCGGGAGCGCCTGCCCGAGGAGATCCGGGTGAAAATCACCGGAACATAAACCCGCGCCGGTTCGCTTGCCGCTCGCCCCTGCCTGCAATCGTTCGAGATTACCAAAGAGTATTCCGCCCGGAAAAATTCCCTCAAGATCACTCTCCGTTGCAGGAGAATGAATGCAATGCAGGGTACTCTTCGGACGTTGCGGACAATCCAGTGGGCCATGCTGGGCAGCATATTGCTCTACGCGGTCGTGGGAGAATTGCTGGCCTCCGGGGCTCGCACTGCAAATCCTTCTTTGACTTATTTCTTTACGACCGCAGGAGTTGCAACGGTCGGGGCCATCTTCGTTGTCCGGCGGACGCTGGTTTTGCGCTCGGCTGAAGACCTGGTATCACACCCCGATGACTCGCTCACGCTCAACCACTGGAAGAGTGGATACATTGCGACCTACGCTTTGTGCGAAGCGCTGGCTCTGTACGGACTGGTACTCCGGTTTACTGGCTCCAACTTCCAGCAGTCCGCACCGTACTATCTCGGCGGCTTTATTCTGCTGTTCTTCTTTGCTCCGCGACGGCCCGCGGCTGTCTAGCTTCCGCAAAGAACCCGGGTCGAAGGAATGCCCGGCTTGGGCAGCGTTGCGTTCAAGGCAGTGCCTATGCGCTCATGGCGGTGGGATCCGTCCCACCCTATTTCTTATTTCTTCACCGCTAGGCTTTAATGTGGCAACTGGCCAGACCGCGCTTCTCCAGATACTGCTGGTGGTAGTCTTCGGCGGGATAGAACGTCACCGCCGGCACGATGTGCGTCACAATCGGCTTTGAGTACCGGTGCGCGTTTTCCAAAGCCTGCTTTGAAGCCTGCGCCGCAGACTGCTGTTCGGGGCTATGAAAGAAAACGGCGGAGCGGTATTGTGTGCCCCAATCCGGGCCCTGGCGGTTGAGTTGCGTGGGATCGTGGTTCTCCCAAAACACCTTCAGCAGATCGGTGTACTTGATTTTCGCCGGATCGAACTCCACTTCAACCGCTTCGGCGTGGCCGGTACGATCGGTGCAAACTTCTTTGTACGTGGGATTATTGGTGTTTCCACCGGTGTAGCCAACCCGGGTTGCGATCACGCCCGGCAGTTGCCGGAATGTGGCTTCGACTCCCCAAAAACATCCTGCTGCGAATGTGGCTTTCTCCATTTCGAGACGTTCCCCTTTCGGTTCACCTGCAGGCCGTTGAGTTCGGCTCGGTTTTCCCGGCTTTCTGTAACTTGAGACGCTTCTATTAGATGACGAATTCGGCAGAAAGTCACGTCCGCCCGCGAAGGGTATATACCTTTCGGGCATTTGACGCTTCTAAGGATTCGGGTTACAGTTCGGCAAGGTCGAAAAGCTCCCCCCAGGAGAATCGTGGCTTTCAGAACCAGCCTCGCGAAGAGTGGGCCGCAGCTTGCCATGGGCCTGCTTTTTGCACTTGCAGCGACGAATGTTCTGGCGCAGTCTGCGTCAACGGTGGCCGGATTCGCTCCGCAGCGTCGTGTAGGCTATTTCACCGGCGACCAGTGGGAGCCGGCCATGACCGCGGACGCGCACGGTCACATCTATATTCTCTTCCCCCAATACGGCCCGGTAGCGGACTGTCCGGCATGCACCGTGCCGACAATGGCGCTCCTGGTCAGCGATGACGACGGAACTTCCTGGCACGCTCCGAATCCCCTGTTGGTTTCTTCGACTGGGCAGTTTGATGCCCAAATCAAGGTTGACCCTGTTGATCGGCAAACTCTTTACGCGTCGTGGATGCAGGGCAGACATGATATTGTCGTAGCGCGGTCGCAGGATTTTGGCCGCTCCTGGTATTTCGCCGTCGCTGAGCATTCCCCGGAAGTTGTCATCGACAAGCCGGTGTTGGCTGTTCGTGGTCCTAATGTCTACGTGAGCTTTAACCACGACCAGACGCTCGCGGTAGCGGCGTCGCATGACTACGCGCAGAATTTTTCCTCCACAGTGCTGAATCCGGGTGCTGGGCCGGGTTGGTCACTGGCTGCAGGAGCTACGGTGGATCCCGCCGGCAACGTCTACTTTTCCTGGACGGCTTACCCGCGAACGGATCTTTTGACGCGACCGGTCGAGGTGTTTGTAAGCCGATCAGCGGACGGCGGTCGTACCTGGAACACGACACCAATGGACATTTCCAGCGCGGCACCGGGTTGCCCGGCGCAGGAGTGTTCCGGTGGCTTTCTGGCGTCGCAGATGGCTCTGGCTTCCGATGAGGCCGGAGTAATCTATGCCTTGTGGAACTCTGGCTCATTCGCAGGTGGGCCGGAACGCATTTATTTCTCGTCTTCCACTAACCAGGGGGAAAACTGGTCGGCGAAGGCCGACATCTCAAACGCCCCGCCCGGCGTGGAGCACTGCTTCCCGGCCATTGCCGCGGGCGTCGCCGGCGACGTCCGCATCGCCTGGATGGACACGAGAAGGGAGGATGCGCAAAACCGTGCTCTTTGGAATACCTTCTACCGATCTTCCACCAACGGCGGCGCAACCTGGTCGCCGGAATCGGAACTCTCCGGTCCGGTACGCGGATACAATTACATCCTGCCCAATGGTTTCCTCTTCCCATTTGGCAACTTGTTCTCGATCGGCATCGATAACCTCGGAGCTACACATGCGGTCTGGGGGGAAGGGCGGAACTACAAATCTCCCGGCACGATTTGGTACACGCACGGCCGCTAAAGCGGCAACTACTCCACGATCAAGCCGCCAATCAGCTCCGCTAATCGCGCAACGTCATGATCCTGGCACCATCGCCGCAGCTCATCGACGATTTTCTCAGTGGCGCACGGATCCCAATAACTCGCCGTGCCGATTTGTACGGCGGTGGCGCCGGCGAGCATAAATTCGATTACATCGGCAGCGGTCGAAATGCCTCCCATGCCGATGACTGGGATGCTGACGGCATGCGCCGCGTCATAAACCATGCGTAGCGCGATCGGTTTGATTGCCGGGCCGGAAAGTCCGGCGGTAATGTTGGCAATACGCGGCTTCCGGGTTTCCGGATCGATGGCCATGGCTACGAACGTGTTGATCAAAGAGATTGCGTCGGCCCCGGCCTCCTGCGCGATGTGCGCCATTTGCGCGATGCTGGTGACGTTCGGTGAGAGTTTGACGATCAAAGGGCGCTTCGCGACCCGCTTCGCCGTGCTCACAACTTCGTCGAGCGATCTCGGATCGCTGCCAAATTGCAGTCCGCCATAAGCTGTGTTCGGACACGATACATTCAGCTCGTACGCTGCTATCCCCTCGCCTTCGTTGAGAATCTGGATCGCCACTTCATAGTCTTCCCGGGTGTAGCCGAAGACATTCGCGATCACGACGATGTCTTTAATCCGCCGCAACTTGGGCAGCTTTTCGGTCAGAAACACCGCTGCGCCGATGTTCTGCAGGCCGATGGCATTGAGCATTCCGGCAGCAGTTTCCCAGAGCCTCGGCGGGGGATTGCCGATCATCGGTTCGCGGGAAAGGCCTTTCACCACGATGCCACCGAGCTTATCGAGGTGCACGATGTCTTCGAATTCCACGCCGTAGCCGAACGTGCCACTGGCGGCAACAATGGGGTTCTTCAGCTCAACGCCCGCAAAGGTGACGCTCAGGTCGGGAGACGATTTTCCGCCGTTTGCAGAAGTCGTGGCCATTCAGATTTGCTCGAAAGCCGAGCCGGTGTGGTTGAGAGGGTAGTTTACACAGGTATAGCTCGATCCATCAAAGGAATCAGTACAGTCCAGAGGCGGCCGATTCCAATCGCGCCGTCGCGCGTGCATTCTGCCGGAGTTTTCCTTTACAGTAGATAGTCCACAGAGAGTCCATGCTCGACCTGAGTTTTGTCCGAGAGAACTTGCCGAGAGTTGAAGAGATGCTGCGCCAGCGCGGCGCCGATCCCGCCGCGGTGCTGAGGGACTTCCGCGAGGTCGATGCAGAACGTCGACAGGCCATAACGGAGGCGGAGACGCTGAAGGCTCAGCGCAATAGGGCGTCCGAGGACATCGCCAGACTGAAGAAATCCGGCCAGGACGCATCGGCGGCCATGGCCGCAACCAAGGAATTGCGCGAGCAGATTCAGACCAAGGAAAAAGCGGCAAGCGATCTCGATGGGAGGCTGCGCGATATTCTTGCCGGTATTCCCAATATGCCGCACGCTAGCGTCCCGGTTGGGCATAGCGCGGAAGAAAACCTTGAAGTGCGGCGATGGGGAGCTCCGCCGCAATTTGCTTTTGTTCCCAAGCCCCACTGGGATCTGGGTCCTGAGCTAGGAGTGCTTGACCTGGAGCGAGCTGTGAAATTGACCGGGGCACGCTTTGCTGTTTATTGGGATTTAGGAGCAAAACTCGAACGCGCTCTGGCAAATTTTATGCTCGATCTGCACACACGCGAGCATGGTTATACCGAAGTCCTGCCGCCGTATCTAGTCAATTCAGAATCGATGTACGGCACCGGGCAATTGCCCAAGTTTGCTGACGATTTGTTTCGCGTGCCGCACGGAGAAAAAGATCTATGGTTGATTTCTACGGCCGAAGTTCCAGTGACGAATCTTTATCGTGACGAAGTTCTCGAGGCAGCGCGATTGCCGATATCGCTGACCGCTTATACTCCCTGTTTTCGCAGCGAAGCGGGGTCGTATGGAAAAGATGTACGCGGAATTATCCGGCAGCATCAATTCCAGAAAGTTGAACTGGTGAAATTCTCGCGCCCGGAAAATTCGTATGAAGAGCATGAAAAGCTCACGCACAACGCGGAAACGATCCTGCAAAAACTTGGTTTGCACTATCGCGTAGTCAACCTGTGTACCGGTGATATGAGTGCATCGTCAGCAAAAACCTATGATCTGGAAGTGTGGCTGCCGGGGCAGCAATTGTTCCGCGAGATTTCTTCGTGCTCGAATTTTGAGGCGTACCAGGCGCGGAGGGCGAATATTCGCTATCGGCCGGAAGGCAAAAATAAAACTGAGTTCGTCCATACGCTCAACGGCAGCGGACTGGCAGTCGGCCGCACCTGGGTCGCGATTGTAGAGAACTATCAACAGGCTGACGGGAGTGTACTGATTCCAGAGGTATTGCGCAGCTACATTGGAGCAGATAGGATTACGCCCAGAAAGTTCTAGCGCCCGGCTGCGAAGTTTGATTTCGTAGCATCTAAGGGACGGGCATAAAACGGAGACGTGATTGTCATGAAAGGAAGCGGTTATTAGACGTGTCGAGCGTAGAGATCAGCGCCGCTTCTGCCAACGCACCTACTCTGCCGACGAAGGGCATGTGGCCGACGATTCGCAGCTACATCTTCTGGCAGCATGAGCGCGGCACCCTGCACTACGACATCATGGTCACGCTCATTCTGATCTTCGTGTTCTTCTCGCCGCGGGTCATTAATTTCAACGACGAACCGGGAGGCGCGAACCAGCATCCTACGGGAGTCGTTGTCAGTTCCGACGGAGCGGGAGGGCTTGTGTACCAGATCGAGGCGTCCAACATTCGGGCGGCGGAGGGGCCTGCGCTCCATGATGAGCTACTCCATGTCATCGAGCCGATTTCCGGGGAAGTATCGATCCTCAAATATGACCCAGTGTTGGACAATCAGGGTAAGGCGAAAGAGTATCGGGTGTGGGTGAAACGAAAATAGTGAGGCGTTCGCTTATGCCCTTAATCGGCGTTTTGTGGCTGCTCTTGCTTTGTTCCCTCGCGCAAGCCCAGACGCTCGACAGCGTTCTGAAGAAAATGGACGCAGTGTCCGCAAACTTCCACACCGCGGAAGCGAACTTTGTCTGGCAGCAATATCAAAGAGTGGTTGATGAGACGGACACGCAGGCCGGCACTGTGTACTACCGCAAGACTGGAAGCGACATCGAGATGATGGCAGAGGTCAAGCAGCCTGACCATAAAAACGTACTCTACAGAGACGGCAAGCTGCAGGTTTATCAGCCGAATATCAATCAAGTGATGGAATATTCGACGGGCGCAAACCGGAGCGAAATCGAAAGCTATCTGGTTCTGGGCTTCGGCGGAAGCGGGCAAGATCTGATGAAATCTTTCGACGTGACCTACCAGGGCGAGGAGAATGTCGATAACCAGCCGACCGCGAAATTACAGTTGATTCCGAAAAGCGAGAAGGTGCGCAATAGTTTTCCGAAGATTTTTTTGTGGATCGATCTTAGCCGCGGTATTTCAGTGCAACAGAGATTTGAGCAGCCTCAGGGTGACGCGCGAACCGCGAAATATTCGGACGTAAGAATACCGGCTAAGATCGGCAACGATGTGTTTCAACTGAAAACCAACAAGAAAACGCAATTTGTCTCGCCGCGGGGTTAACTGATTGATTCCAAAGCACACAATTCGTGCTGAAAAGCGAACCGCGAACGCTATACTGCTGTGAAAGGATTTATACCGCCTCAGACCTCATTCGAGCTTATACATGGCTAAAGTTTTTACCATCACAGTTCCTCCCAAGCTAGGTCGTCCTGCAAAAAGAGAACGATCCTCCGATCCACGGTATGTCGATGGTCAGCGTTTGCTCGTCGAGGCCATGCGGTATCTGGCCCAGAGCGACCCGATTACGAACCGCTCGGCGATCGAACTGATCAGCGAGCACGTGCGCACCCGCTTCCGCATGAGCGATTCGCCGCTGGCGTAGGCAGCCGAGTTTTTCCGCTCTGATTTCTCCGGGGAAAACAAAAGGGAAAGCGGCCCATCCCTTTTTGCTGTCTGTTCCCCACCTTACTTGTGTCTCTGCCTCAGAAGGCGAAGCGTAGCGAATACTGCATCACGCGCGGTGTGGTTAGTTCGGCGTTGAAGATGCCGAAACCCGTAATATTTACAAGATCTTGGCCGATGAGGGACCCAGCAGCATCGAAGCGCTCGGAGTTGGTAACGTTGAAAACGTCCCAGGCGAACCGGACGCTCTTTTGTTCGCCCAAACTCCAGGTTTTTGAAAGGGTACCGTCGACTCCGAAGTAGCCTGGTCCGCGGAAGTTATTGCGCTGCCCAGCTTCCCCAGCCATGGTTGCGCGGAAGGTAGCAGATCCAAACGGCTCATCCGGAGCGCAGGAGCAGGTAATCGTCTGCTCAGGATTCTTGAACACGGTCGGGGTGCCGTTCGCCTCATAGAAAACGCCGGTCTTCGGCCGAGCTCCCGTCAAGAACGAAGAACCTTCCAGTTCGAAATCTGTAGACCATCCGTTGCCGGCTTCAACCGAGAATGGGAATCCGCTTGTCCACCGGTACACGCCGTCTATTCCCCATCCCCCGAAAACTGCATTCATAAAGCCATGGGAGCCGCTGCCCCAGTAGCGGCCGCGTCCGTAGGGCAAATCCCAGACCCAGTTGGCATTCACCTGATGGGTCGTGTCGAAATCAGAAGGCGCACGCCAGAGATTGGGTGAGAAAGCATTGATCACCTGGCTGTTGTATGCCAGCCCCGCAGATTCGAACCCGTTGACGCGTTCCGCGTTCGATCCGACATCAATCGACTTGGAGTAAACGTAGTTGAGATCGAATTGCAAGCCGGCGGCCATGGCGTGCCGCAAAGAAACCTGCAGGCCGTTGTAGTTGCTGTTGCCGCGGGTTTGCCAGCCATAGAGCGACGAGAACTGAGGCTGATAGAAGTAGAAGGGCGTCCCGGCGGTTCCGACGAAGCCGCCGAGGTTATTGGAACCGGTGCCCACGCACGCCGGGAAGCAGAACGCATCCAGATCCTCGAGCGAGAGAGTTTCATTGCCCAAGTTTGAGTAATACAAATCATAGATATTCTGCGTAGCGGTTGGATTGGCTGGCTCATTTGGAGCGGAACCACTAACGCCGCCCGGCCCCGCCGCTTGCGGGAAAAGGTCTTCCCAGTAGGGAATCTTCGCGATAGCGCTTTCGCTCGTGTTGGCGTATGCAGCTCTATCCAACATGTCCGCCGCATGAAAATAATCCATATGGCTCTTGGGATCGACCAGGTCGAGTGGCTCGGACAGGTCGATTTCCTGCAGGAGGTGGTGCGCGAAGCGTCCGGTATAGGTGGTTTCCACCACGAAGTTATGCGGCAGTTCGCGGGTCAGAGAAAAATCCACGACGTGTGAATACGGGGTTTTCAAATTGTCATCAATGCCCCATGCGATTGCCAAGCCGTAGGTGTTTGGATCTACCGAAGGCGTATAGGGAAATCCATGGGGACTGGGCACACCCACACTGGGCGGAAGATTAGATGCACCCAGCAAACCGGTATAGCGCGGAGTGGTATCCACGCCGAGCACGCCGGCCGGATTGCTGATGGTCGTTGTCAACCCCCACGAACCCTGGCGGTCGAACGTGTTGACCACGCCTTCGCCAAAGTGATCGTAATAAATTCCATAGCCGGCTCGAATCGAACTCTTGCCCTTGTCGCCCAAAATCGTGCGCCAGAAACCGCTATCCGCGTGCGGCGCATAAGCAATAGCGAAGCGGGGAGCAACATCGTTGTAATTCCAACCCCAGTAGGGCTTCTTGCCATTTGCCTGTCCGGATAGCCCGAAACTGAGCAAGGGTTGGTTGACGACGCCCTGATACATGCTGGTGATGCGGTTTTCAAACCATTGATGCATGTCGGTCGTCGGCGAAACCTCGTTGCCATTCGCCTCGTAGGGCGGCTGCAAGAGCGAATAGCGAAGCCCATATGTGATGGTCAAATTCGGAGTCGCATTCCATTTGTCCTGCAAATAGAACTCGCTCTCAAAATTATGGAAGTGGCGGGGCACGAGAGCGCCATTCGGAATGACGTTGGCATTCTTGTCTTGATTGGTAACGGTGTAGACCTGGCTCATCAAGCCTGCCAGTTGGACAGCGGCAAAATCGTAGGAACCTTCAAAGGGAACGTCGACAATGGGAAAATTCGCGTTGAGAGCGGGATCGAGGCTCACTCCTTCGTTCGAGATGAACGACGGGCTCATCCAGTACAGGTTGGCATAACCCGAGGAGAGGTTCTGGGCATTGGACTGCCGATTGTTGTGAATCAGCCGCCAGTTAGTGCCGAACTGAATCGTGTGTTCGCCCTTGGTCCACGAGACGTCATCAATGAAATTGTGCACCGGGACGTTCGTGAGAATAGTTGGGGTATCGCTAGGTTGAAGCGCGATGGTGTCGTCGAGGCCGCGCATTGTGTTGTAATCCTGACTGTTCAGGCCGCCTTGCCCCAATCCCTGCCGGATAAACGCGTAGCGGAAATTATTGATCAAGTTGTTGCGGATGATGTAGGTGTAGCCACCGGCGATTCCCTTGCTGTTGTTGGTGACGATATCGTCGGGAGGAAGTCCCGGAAACTGCGGGGGTTTGGCTTCGTGGTCGTTCTGCAGATTGCCGCGCACGAACAAAGACTGATTTCCATTCGAGGTGATCTTGTAATCCAGCTTGAGAATGTAGGTGTTCAGACTTGTAGGATCGTCGCCGGGAAAGGTGAAACCAGCGGAATTGAGCCCGTCCCCGCTACCGTTCACGGCGTTACCACAAGCCGTGCAGTTGGGCAACGGGTAGTGCATGTATAGAGCGTTGGGGTTAGCACCGTTGAGATTGGCGAGGAGGGGATTAGCCCCCCGTCCGAGCGGGCAGGTGCCGTTTGCGGTGCATCCTTGGTCGAGAGAGGCGAACTGCGCCGGCGTCAGCGTGGCTACATAATCCGGGGCGAACCCGGAAACGCTTTCTACCGTCACTCCCTTTGAGTTAGGCGAGCCGAGCGTGCAGTTGGGATCACTCGAAGGGTTGCATAGGTACTTGATGAAACCCTCCCGCAAGCTTTCGGTGGGAATGATCCTTGTGGTTTGGACCTGCTCGGCCGTGCGCTGGCCTTCGTAAGCGGCAAAAAAGAACAGACGATCTTTTTTGATCGGTCCGCCGACGGTCCCGCCGAAGGTGTTGCGCAGGATGTGTTGAGGAATATTGGGATTGCCCTGCTCCAACTCCGACTGTTTGTTGAACCAGTCATTGGCTACGTCGAAGGTCGGGCGGTTGTATTCGTAGAGCGAGCCGTGAATGAAGTTGGTACCGCTCTTGGTCACCAGATTCATCTGCGCGCCGGAGGAGCGGCCCGATGCGGCGTCATAGTTGCTGGTGGTCACGCGAAATTCCTGCAAAGAATCCAACGTAGCGCGCATCGCGCCCCGGAAGGCATACCCTTCCAGTTGATCGTTATCGTCCAACCCGTCTAGCGTTACGTTGCTCTGGTCACTGCGGGCGCCGTTTACCGCACCACCGCGACTGTCATTGTCCTGCGCACTGGGAATCACACCAAGATTTGCCGACGAACCGATAAACACAACGCCCGGCTGCAGACTCAAGATCGCCGCCGGATCGCGGCCCTCCGATGGCAGATCAGTCAATTGCCGGGAATCAAAGTTATTTCCCAGCGTCGCATCCGTGGTGTTCACCATGGGCGCTTCGCTCGTAACTTCCACCACCACCGAACTGCCCGCTACCTGCAAGCTAAGATTCAGTGTTGCCGGGCTGCTCACCTGCAACAGCACGTTTTCGCGTCTGGTTTTCGCGAAGCCCGCGGCTTCAACGGTAAGAACATAATTGGCAGGATGGACCTCGAGAAACTGATAAGCGCCCTGACCATCCGACTTGGTAGTACGCATAAACCCGGTGGCGGAATTGCTCAGGGTCACGGTAGCGCCAGGCACCACCAACCCTTTTGCGTCGGTAATCTCACCGCGAAGCGACGTGGTCGCGCCCTGCGCCATCGCCTTCGGCACGAAGAAGTTTGCAGCCACCAGGGTAAAGACAGAGAGCAACACGAGCACCGGAGCGCATACACTGAACTTATGACGCATGTGGAGTTA
>JASHTD010000476.1 GCA_030040725.1 Candidatus Sulfotelmatobacter sp.
GAGAACGATATTTTTCTTCGCGGGCAGGAAATTCCCGCATCGGTGATTCCCTCCAGCAATCTGGCAGAAATTTTGTCCGATGCAAGCATGGTTGTGAGCGTGATGCCTTCGCAACACTGCCGCCGGCTCTTCGAGCAGATGCAGCCATACCTTCGAAATGACACCATCATTATCAGCGCAACCAAGGGATTGGAAGAACATTCATTGCTGCGAATGACGCAAGTGATTGCGCAGACGCTTGACTCTCAACACGGCAAGCCATTCCGCATCGGGGCCCTCAGCGGACCTTCGTTCGCAATTGAAGTGGCGCGCGGGGATCCCACCGCTATCACAGTCGCTTCCGCCGACGCCGATCTTGCCCGCGAGGTGCAGCGTGAGTTCAGCGATGCGAGCTTTCGCGTTTATACAAACGACGATCCAATTGGAGTAGAACTGGGCGGCGCACTGAAAAATACCATCGCCATCGCTGCGGGGGTCTGTTCCGGGCTTGGCCTGGGGCACAATTCCGTCGCAGGACTTATCACGCGAGGGCTGGCGGAAATGACGCGGCTGGTGGTGGCCTGCGGCGGCAGGGCCGAAACCATGGCGGGGCTCGCCGGTTTAGGCGATCTGGTTCTGACCTGCACCGGTGACCTTTCGCGCAATCGAACCGTCGGCGTCGAACTGGGACGCGGACGCAAGCTGCCAGAGATTCTCGCCGGTATGCACGGAATGGTAGCGGAGGGTGTCTTCACCACCACGGCTGCGATGCAGTTGGCGCGTGCCCAGGGCGTGGATATGCCAATTACCGCGCAGATGTTTGCCATCCTGCACGACGGCAAAACTCCCCGCGAGGCCATTCATGAATTGATGACGCGCAGCGGCAAGAGTGAAACGTTGAAACCATAGAACAGCCCGACTTCGCTCTTCTTTTCTTGCCAAAACCCAATCGGAGGTACATTCTCGCTGGTACTTTGGTAACGGTTGCAATCCGCTGTTTTCGCCTGCCAGCGTTCCTTCCACATTAAAATTCTATAGATACCCGTGACCTCTGACGCTACTTCGATCTCTGGCGCTGCCGAGCCGAGCCAGGAAAGCGCCTCGCCTTCGAGCGCGCCAAATCCGCTCCGCATACCTATCTTGTACGTCATCCTCGGCGTGCTGCTCGTGATCAGCATCATCCCGATGTATTTCTACTCCGAGCAGGTGGAGGCGATTAACCGTGACCGGTTAAAGACAAACGAGATGCTCCTGCAGAACACAGTTACGCGTTCTCTGGCCGATGATCTTTCGCAGCACGAGCGTTCGCTGCGCATGATGCTGGCGAATTTATCGTCGGCAGTTCAGGTCGCCAGCGGCGGAGACATCGGCGACAAGAATATCGAAGCGCCGGAGTTGAGGGCGCTGCTGGAGAATTTTGTTTCTTCCTCCGACGATCTTGCCTATGCCACGCTTCTGAATTCGGACGCAAAGGGTATTTCCGCAGGACGTATCGCCCCGGATGCATTTCTGCAGCGCGAACTGCAACACGCCTTTGACGCCGCCCGCGATGGCCGTGCCTATACCGGTCAAGCGCTGCAGGTGCAGGACGACAAGATGCAGCGGACGGTCGTGCTGGTGAGCAACCCGGTCAGCTACGATGGACGCGTTCTCGGCATGGTCGGCGTGGTCGTGGATCTGCAGTTTTTGATTCGCCGCCTGCGCGAAGTCAGCGGCGGCGGACTGATTCCTTATGTTGTGGATGCGCAGGGCCGTCTGGTGGCCGCCGGCACTCCCCAATATGTTACCGGCCAGGACATGAAGAACCTGGAAATCGTCCGCAACTTTGTGGATGAAGGCAACAAGGGGCAGTTAGCCGCTACAAAAGAATTTGCCGAACACGACGGCAACAACAGCATTCAGATGCTCGGCACGTACAGCCCTGTCACCGCGCTTGACTGGGCGGTGGTTGTGCAGAAGCCCCGGCTCGAGGCCTATCGCGGGGTTTACGAAATGCAACGCACCGCTCGCTTGCTCGCTTTGCTGGCCGTGCTGGTGAGCATTTTCGTGAGCATTATCGCCGCGCGAAGAATTACCAATCCATTGCAGATCCTCACGCAGTCGAGCCGCGCCCTGGCGCGCGGCGATTTCTCGCAGCGGGCGCAGTTGCGAAGCCGCACCGAAATCGGGGAACTGGCCGAAACTTTCAATACCATGTCCGAGGAACTTGAGCACTTCGTCGAAGACTTGAAGCGCGCCGCGGAAGAGAACCGTGCCTTGTTTCTGGGTTCGATCCAGATGCTGGCCGGCGCCGTTGACGAGAAGGATCCGTACACTCGCGGCCACTCCGATCGCGTAACGCGCTATTCCATGATGATTGCGAAAGAAATGAAGCTGGATGCAACCTTCATGGAGACGCTGCAGATTTCAGCGCAACTTCACGACGTCGGCAAGATCGGCATTGAAGACCGCATCTTGAAAAAGCCGGGCGCTCTCACAGCCGAAGAATTTGAAGTCATGAAGACGCATACCACGAAGGGCGCGAACATTCTGCGGCCGGTAACTCAACTGGCTGAAATGCTGCCAGGAATTGAATTGCATCACGAAGCGCTCGACGGACGTGGTTATCCGTATGGGCTCAAGGGAGATCAAATTCCCCTGTTGGCGCGAGTCATTGCCGTAGCAGACACGTTTGATGCGCTGACCACAAATCGACCGTATCAAACGGCACATACTCCGGACGAGGCATTGAAAATCATCCAGAATCTTGCCGGCAAGCGGCTCGATCCCGCTCCGGTGGCAGCATTATTGGCAGTTTACGGGCGCGGAGAAATCCGCATCCAGCGCATTTCAATCAAGCGGCCAGTAAGTCAGGAAGTAGTCGCCGAGACTCCTGCGGCAGTTTCCGCGAAACCCGTTCCTGTGCCCGAGACTGCCAACCTCGAACGAACGCCGGTGTGAGTCTTTTCCTCTCACCCTGCCGCAATCAGAGTCTCACCTTCTCCGTTTCCGTCCGTTGCCGGTCTTCCGTGCGCCGCCCACTGCACAGCTATAATCGCCTGTAGGCTTTCTCATGATTCAAACTTTATTTGGCAGTCTGGAAGAAACCAATAAAACCGGCCTGTTCGAGCGCATGAAGCAGGCGGTCACGCGCACGCGTGAAAACCTCTCCGAGCGCATCGAAGAGGTGGTCGCGTTCGGCAAGGAAATCGATCGCAACACGCTTGACGATCTGGAAGCTACGCTCATCGGCGCCGATCTCGGCTCGACCACCACGCAGGAAGTCCTGAGCAAGCTGCGCGACAAAGCCGACCGCAAACAGATCAAAGACGTGCAGGAACTCAAACGCCTTCTCAAAGAGGAGCTTCTGATCATTTTGAATGCCGCCAATACGCAGCCGGTTCGAAAGGTCGATGGAACTCCGGAAGTAATCTTGGTAGTTGGCGTGAATGGAACGGGCAAAACCACAACCATCGGCAAGCTCTCGCAGGTATTTCGCTCGCAAGGCAAGAATGTGTTGCTCTGTGCGGCCGATACGTTTCGAGCGGCGGCAATCGACCAATTGGAAATCTGGGGGCAGCGCACGGGCACGGAAGTGATCAAGACCAAGCCGGGCGGCGATCCCGCGGCGGTTCTGTTCGATGCCCTGCAATCCGCAACGGCGCGAAGAACGGATTACGTCATCGTCGATACCGCCGGCCGCTTGCATACCAAGACCAGCCTGATGGCTGAACTGGAAAAAATGCGGCGCACGGCGCAGCGCATCATTCCCGGGGCTCCGCATGAAACGCTGCTGGTCATGGACGCTACGACCGGACAGAACGGCTTGCAGCAGGCGCGCCTGTTCACGCAATCGGCGGGCGTAACCGGAATCGTGCTCACCAAGCTGGATGGTACCGCGAAGGGCGGCGTAGTGGTTGCCATCTGTCGCGAGTTGGGATTGCCGGTGCGCTATGTCGGGGTCGGCGAGAAAGCGGGAGATCTGTTGCCCTTCGATCCTAAAGAGTTTGTCGATTCGCTGTTTGAATAAACGATCCGGTCGCAAATTCAGGCAAGCAGCGTCCTCAGCCGACATTCCGTGTGAATCAACTAATTCGTACCGATGAGACCTGACCATTCCGCCGACCACCAGTTTCTACTGCAGGCGCTCGATCTCGCGCGCCAAGGCATTGGACTGGCCTCGCCAAACCCATATGTAGGCGCTGTAATTGTTGATGGACAAGGCAACGTCGTGGGAACAGGTGCCTACACCTACGATGGAAAGAAGCACGCAGAAATTCTCGCGCTCGAAACGGCGGGAAAGAAAGCTGGCGGCGGTACGCTCTACATCAATCTCGAACCGCATGCGCACCAGGGCCGCACGCCTCCGTGCACCGACGCATTGATTGCCGCTGGCGTGGGCAGGGTGGTCGCCTCCATGGCCGACCCTAATCCTCAGGTAAGCGGCCGTGGCTTTGAGCAATTCCGCTCAGCTGGAATTCAGGTGGACGTTGGAGGATTGCAAACAGAAGCGCGCAGGCTGAATGAAGCCTTCGCCCGCTATATTCGCCACGGCGTTCCATTCGTAACCCTGAAAGCGGCGATGACCCTCGATGGAAAAATCGCTCCGGCCACAGCCCCGCAAGCTCAGCATTCGCCCGGAGTGCCCCCCGGCGGATGGATCACCGGCGAAGCCGCGCGCGCGCATGTGCATGAACAGCGCCATGCGAGCGATGCCATCCTTGTGGGCGTCGGGACAATTCTGGCAGACGATCCTCTGCTCACCGACCGCAGCGGCAAGCCGCGACGCCGCCCGTTGTTGCGTGTAATTCTGGATTCCCATTTGCGCCTGCCGTTGCGCTCGCGTCTTGTGCAGAGTGTGGCTGATGGAAAGCGGGAGAATGATGTTCTTATATTTTGCTCGTCGCCGGACTCAGAAACGAAAAATGAATTGCAGGCGCGTGGCATTCGCGTCGAGGAACTACCGGCAGATGCGGGCGGCCGTGTTGATATGGGTGCCGTTTTGCGGCGACTCGGAGAACTCGAGATTACAAGCTTAATGATCGAGGGAGGATCGACCATCAACTGCAGCGCACTGGCTTCTGGGCTCGTTGATAAAGTCTTTTTGTACTACGCACCGCACATCGTGGGCGATGCGAATGCGGTTCCCTTTGCCTCCGCCGGCAGTCTGGGCGCAAAGCTGGCAATGCTCCCAGTTCGCGATTCTCGCCTGTACCGCTTTGGAGACGACATCGCTATCGAGGGCTGCCTGCGCAATGCTTACGAGGAATGATTGGCGGTTCCGTAGTTTTTTCAGCAACCGCCGAAATACAGGGAGTTTTCGTGCTGGCTCAGTTTGAAGTTCCAGCCATCTTTTTTTCAATTGCGTCATCCCGAGCGAAGCCGCTTTTCAGGCGCAGCGAGGGATCTCGCGTGCAGTGGCGTGGTGACACACGCGAGATCCCTCCGCCCGCTGGTGAAAGCGCGGGCATTCGGGATGACGCATCAGTGGAAAAAAATCACACCGAGACACTACCGGAGGTTTGATGGTGCCGCGTCCTCGTCTGCCACAGGTTTAAGATTGGTTGTTGTTCAGAACGGAGACTTCCATGTTTACCGGCATCATTGAAGAAGTTGGCCGAATCGCTCGCATCGAACAGCAAGGCGAGAACCGCCGCATCACAATTGCAGCCAGAAACACTTCCAACGAGCTACGGACCGGTGACAGCGTCGCGGTCAGTGGCGTCTGCCTGACGTCGCTTGATATCAAGCTGGGATCGTTCTGTGCCGATCTTGCGCCTGAAACCTGGGTGCGCACTTCGTTTTCGCGGATTCGCGAAGGCGCGCTCGTGAATCTCGAGCTTCCCATGAAGGCGGACGGCCGTTTCGGTGGGCACATTGTGCAAGGGCACGTTGATGGAGTCGGCAAGTTCACTGCCCTGGAGCGCATCGCTGATTCGGAGAATTACTGGCTGCGGATTGAACTCCCGCCCGAAGTGGAGAAATATACCGTCTACAAGGGATCGATTTCGATTGAAGGCATCAGCCTCACCGTGGCGAATCTCGAAGGAAGCAGTTGCACCGTCGCCATCATTCCTCACACGGTTGAAATGACGAATCTCAACTCGCTGCAGCCGGGCGATCCGGTAAATCTGGAAGCCGATTTAGTCGCGAAATATGTCGAAAAAATGATGAAAGGCGACTCTGCGGAGAGTTCTCTCACCGTAGAAGAGCTCGTCCGGCAGGGATTCTAGCTGGAATTGACGCGACAGTACTATGCCAGTTTCAAAAAAGAGCTTCCACGCTCTAAACGCCGGTCTGTGTGCCGACTGTGTGCACGCAAGATTCATCGAATCCGACAAGGGCTCGGCTTTTTTGCAGTGCCAGCTCTCTTTCACCGATCCCAATTTTGCAAAATATCCACGGCTGCCGGTTCTGGTTTGCAAGGGTTACAAGCCAAACATGGATGACGCGCAGAAAACTATCGATGAATAGGCTTCCATCGATCAGGCGATTTCAGGGGCGGACCGCCGCGGCGATTACTGCTTCTTTTGAATGAATCTGCGGCGCGCGAGATGAGTGCTGGCGTCAGGCTTGATTTCGTCGTACTTCATGCAACTGATCGAGCCGTCAACTTCCAGAACCGCCAGAGCAACATCGTGCACATTCGCAATGCCGTGCTCGCGCAGCGCCCGTTCCAGTTCGTCCATGCTGACATGCTCCTTCACCATGTGCGGAAGAATCGCTTTTCCGTCGTGCACCAGCAAGCTCGGCTCGCCCTCCACCACGCGCCGGAACCCGCGGTTCACGCCGGAGAAAACTCCAACCAGATAATTCAGAATGAGAAGCGTCGAAGCCGCGATCACGCCGCCCAGCAATGAGGTGTCCGGGCCGGTCATCGCGTTCTGCACGGCGTTGGAAATCAGTAGAAGCAGGGTCAGATCGAAAGGAGTCATCTGACCCACCTCGCGCTTGCCGCTCAGACGAACCCCAACCAGCACGACGAGATAAATGACGCTGGTGCGCAGCGCGATCTGCAAGCCGATGTGCCAGCCCGCAGGAAAAAGCACTCCGTTCAATTGGCGGTCACCGGAACGGGCGCGGCTTTCGGCGTGCTTAGATATCCCGTTGCTTTCTTCTTGTCGACGGTCCACACCACCAGCTCAAACAGCATGTGATCGCGGCCAGAATAGAACTGGATAGGTTCGGCGATATTGCGATCTTTCTTCTCGATGGTGCGATCGTCGGAAGTTACGTTCATCGTGAACTTGCCGCGCTTGGCATCGGTTCTCTTGAGTTGCAGACTGACGGTCGCGACCGGTTGGGGCTTCGCTCCTCTGATCAAAGTGAATTCGTAGTAATTGCGGTCGCCCTTATGCTTAAGAATTTCCAGGTCGTCTCGGGTATGCGCAATCAATCCGCTTTGCACGCCCAGGTCGCCGATAGCGCTTTGCAGCTTCTGCTTGGTCGATTCCAGATCGGCCCGGGTGGAAGCCACATCCGTCCTAACGCCGCCCACATCCGTTTTCACTCCCGCAACTTCACCGCTCACTTCACCCAGGCGAGCTTGCGAAGCTTTCTGCTCGCTTTCCAGGCGTTCCTCAGCGGCTCTTTCCTGGGCCTGCTGGGCTTGCAACTGCGCTGCGCGGTCCGCAAGCTCCTTCTTGGTCATTCCCAGCTTCGCTCCCAGCGTCTCTTCCTCAGCTTCTGCCGATCGCATGCGCTTCTGCAGCTCCGCAACCTGCGCCTGGCTGGAGCTTAAATCCGTCGTCAGCTTTTCGACGTGCTGTTGCGTGGTCACAAATCCATAAACCGTTCCCGCAACAAAAAGGATCGCGAGAATCAGCAGCATCCATTTCCCAGCGGTCGACTGGTGTTCAACAACCAAATTTTCCCCTTCGTCGGACATTGTCCCTCCAGGATCGTTCCACCTCTTACGATGCTAATTCTTTAGCATAGGGCAAAACCTGTCAATCAGCCCCGCCTTTGCGATCTTTTACAATGCGAATGTGAAGACTTGGGACGTAATCATAATCGGCGGCGGGATCATCGGGCTTTCGCTTGCTATTGAGCTTCGCCAGCGTGGCGCGACTGTACTTGTGGTCGAGCGCGGCGAACCGGGACGCGAAGCTTCCCACGCTGCCGGCGGCATGCTGGTCGATTGTGCCGCGGAGACGCCTGCCGCTCTGCAGGACCTGGCGATTGCGAGCGCGCGCATGTATCCCGAGTTCGTGCAGGGATTGCAAATTGAGTCGGGAATGAAGGTCGATCTGCGCGACCAGGGCGCGATTGTATTTCCTCCGCCGGAGCATGCGCAGGAGCGGCCGGGATCCAAGCTGGAGAGCCTGCTCCCTGCTTCGCTCGCCCAACTTGAGCCGGCTCTCGCCGATCATGAGCGCCCCGCGTTTTTCTTGAAAGAACGCAGCGTCGATCCACGCGCAATCACCGCCGCAGCACTGGAGACCGCAAAGCGCCGTGGAGTCGATATCTCCTCAGGTGAAGAAGTCGACGCGGTGAATTTGGCCCCCGACAGGGTCTGCGGAGTAACGACCCGTAAGACTTTGTTTCTCGCAAGAAAGGTGGTGAACTGCGCCGGAGCATGGTCCGGGCAGATTGCGCCACACAATTTTCCAACCCGTCCCGTGAAAGGACAAATGCTGTGCCTGATTGCTCCGTCGCGCGGCGTTCTGACGCATGTAATTCGGTCTCCTGAGGTCTACCTCATTCCACGCAGCGATGGACGAATTCTTGTGGGAACCACGGTCGAGGAAGCCGGCTTCGATAAACGCACCGATGTTGCCACCATTCAGCGCCTGCATCGTGCCGCAATCGCATTGGTTCCTGAGTTGCGCAATGCGAAGATTCTGGAAGACTGGGCCGGGTTGCGGCCCGGAACACCCGATGCCTTGCCGATTCTCGGCCAGACTTCGACACCTGGCTATTACGTCGCGACCGGCCACTTTCGTGACGGCATTCTGCTGGCTCCGATTACGGCGCGAGTCATGGCGCAGGTTATCAGTGGAGACCGTTGTGATCATGATCTGACGGCATTTTCGCCCGCCAGATTTTCGACCGGAAGTAGCCGGCATCACTGATCGGCGCCCGCCGTGTGGCGTATACTGTGGGGTCTCGTAAGCATCAGCCATTTTCGCAGTGTGCCCCAGAAAGGACCTCCTTATGGCTTCCCCGGCAGTCGATTTTGCCCGCAATAATCAACAGCGTTTTCTCGGCGAACTGAAAGAGCTTCTCCGCATTCCCAGCGTGAGCACGCTCGAGGAACACAAATCCGATGTGCAGAGAGCAGCTGAATTCGTGGCCAATGAGCTGCGCCGCATCGGCATGGAGAATGTCGAGGTTATTCCGACAAAAGGCCATCCCCTGATCTATGCCGATTGGCTCCATGCCCCCGGCAAGCCCACCGCCCTTTGCTACGCCCACTATGATGTTCAGCCGCCCGATCCCCTCGATGAATGGCACACCCCGCCGTTCGAGCCGACCGAGCGCAAT
>JASHTD010000477.1 GCA_030040725.1 Candidatus Sulfotelmatobacter sp.
CAACGCCAGCGACATGCCGTCGAGCTTGAGTTCGCAGACATAGTCGATATCTTTGCGTCCGCTTAGCTCGCGCACTCGGCGTTCCCATGCCCGCAATTCCTCTTCGTTGTAGGTGTTGTCGAGCGACAGCATGGGAGAAGAGTGGGCAGATTTGACGAAGCCTTCGCGCGGCTTGCCACCCACCCGCTGCGTGGGAGAGTCCGGCGTGATCAGGCCGGGATGCTCCGCTTCAAGCGTTTTCAACTGCTGCATCAGCTTGTCGAATTCGGTGTCGCTGATTTCGGGCTGATCGACCACATAGTAGAGGTATTCGTGATGACGAATCTTTTCGCGAAGCGTTTCGAGCTTTTTTGCGGCTTCTTTGGCAACAGAGGACATTGCGACGATTATAGGCAAATCGCGCGTGATGCGGCGCTCACCGGGGACTCAGGTAAAATCCTGCTTCGGTCAGCCCATGCGAAAAGCGGCTTTGCTTTACAACCCGCATTCCGGCGGCATGCGCGAAAAGCGCAAGGCCGAACTGGAATCTGTGCTGGCCCTGCTCCGCGCAGCGGGAGTTGAAGTGGAACTTATGCTTCCGCACTCCGCGGCGGAAGCGCAGGAGCAAGCCCGGGATGCAATTCAGCGCGGATGCGACACGGTGTTTGCCGGCGGCGGGGATGGAACGATCCACAATATTGTGCAGGTGTTGGCAAACACTCCGGTCGCTCTGGCGATTCTTCCTCTGGGTACGGCCAACGCGTTGGCGCACGATCTCGGATTGCCGATGAATGTCCTGCAGGCGACACAGGTCGTGTTGCAGCCGATGCGGCGCCGGGTTGCGCTGGGGCGCATTCATTATCGCGATCTCGCGGGTGGCCCCGCTACGCGATTCTTTGTTGTTGCGGCCGGGGTGGGAGTCGATGCGCACCTTTTTTACAAGCTCCATACCGGAGCCAAGCAAAGGATGGGCATGGCCGCCTACTATGCCAAAGCGTGGCACCTGTGGTTTACCTATCCGATGACTCGATTCCAAGTGGGATTCTCTGAGACGGATTCGAATGAAAACCGCAGAACGGTTGTCACCGAGTTGCTGGCGGTGCGCATTCGCAATTTCGGGGGAGTCGTCCAGGAACTCGCTCCCGGCGCTGGGCTGGAACGCAATGACGTGCGACTGGTTCTCTGCCGCACCGCGAGCCGAGTCGCATATCTCCAATATGTCACGCGCGGATTTCTACGGCGCAGTTGGAGAGTTCCAGGAATCGATTTGGTTCACGCCAGTCGAGTTTCTTGCGAGCAGTTGGCGGAATCCGGCCCCGCCGTGCATATACCGAAATCGAAAATCTACATCGAGGCCGATGGCGAGCTCGTGGGCACGCTACCCTCCGAAATTACCATCGTTCCCGATGCGCTGACGTTGCTGGCTCCGCCGCAGTAGGCGACTTTGTCCGATTTGTGCCGCAGCGAAAACGAACAACGGTGCGCCTCACGTTCTTTCGCAATGCTTCTTTTGTGTGCAACTCGGGATTTGCAATTTGGCAGCTGCCGACGAATCCATCTAGAATCCTGATAGCGATTGGAACCTGTCACTCACTTTCTTACCGGCGCCTGCATGGGCCGCGCCGGACTGAACCGCAAGACTGCGCTCGCCACCGCGACGTTAACTCTGGCCGCGGAAGCGCCTGATCTTGACGTGCTCGGCCGGCTGAAAGGCCCGGCATTTGGTTTTGCCCACCACCGCGGATTTACGCATTCGTTTCTCGGAGTTCCGATCGATGCTATCGTTGTGGTCGGTTTCGTCTATCTCATCTCGCGAGTGCGCGGCCGAAAAATAAAAGATCCGGACCTGCCGCCGCGCTGGGGAGTGCTGTTTCTCTTCGCCTGCCTGGCGGGCCTCAGCCACATCCTGCTCGATTTCACCAACAATTACGGCGTGCGGCCGTTCTGGCCATTTTCCGAGAAGTGGTACTCGTGGGACATCGTCTTCATCTTCGAACCAGTCATGTTCACCATGCTCCTGCTCGGGCTGATTTTGCCATGGCTGTTTTCCCTGATCGATCGTGAAATTGGCGCGCGCCCGCGTGGACCTCGTGGCCGGACCGCGGCCTCGCTTGCCCTGATTGGCGTAGTGCTGATGTGGGGAGTTCGCGACTTTGAGCACCGTCGCGGGGTAGCGGCGCTTGAGGCGCGCACTTACGAAGGAGCCGAACCGCTGCGGGTTTCGGCGTATCCGGCGCTGGCCGATCCGTTCCGCTGGTACGGGGTGGTGGAGACACAGAATTTCTTTGTGCTCGCTGCGGTGAATTCGCTCACACCGGAAATCGATCCCGAAGATGATCTTAGAATTCTCTACAAGCCGGAGGAAACGCCGATCACTCTGGCGGCGAAGAAATCCTATCTGGGGCGCGCTTACCTCGATTGGGCTCAGTATCCGATCACGGAGACGGAAGCACTCTCGCCGCCAGAAGCCGGCTATATTGTCGATTTCCAGGATTTGCGTTTTGTGCAGCTGCCCAGATTGTTTGGTCCACCAAATGAAACCCGGCATGCGCTGGGCGCGGGCGTACGGCTCAACCAGAATCTGAAGGTGTTGGGGGACCTTTACGGTTCCGGAGAAGATCGAAAGTTGTATCCCGAGCCGAAGTGAATGCAGCCCGCCAGCCCTTGACGTTCAGCGGCTTCGCGCTGAGAATAATGCTTGTCTCTGGATCGAGGATTCTATGTTGGCTTATCTATTCATTCTGTTGGCCATCGCGGTGCGTTTTCTGCCGTTTGCCGGCCCTCTGAACGTACTGCCGCACGCCTGGCATTTCACGCCGGTGGCGGCATCACTGTTATTTTTCGGCGCGCGCGGTTCGCGGCGGCAGATGTGGATACCCGTGACGCTGTTTGCGGCAACGGACGTGATCCTGACTAAGTTCGTTTATTCCTACGCTTTGTCGTGGGACCATCTGGTCACGTTTGCGTGGTATGCGGCGATTCTCTGGCTGGGGACGAATCTTCGGGAAAAATCCGGCCCTACGCGGGTGATGGGAGCGGCGCTTGCCAGCTCGGTTTCTTTTTTCCTGATCAGCAATTTCGCGGTTTGGGCGGCATGGCCGCAGATGTACCCGCGCGGCCTCAACGGATTGATGATGTCTTATGCGGCAGGTCTGCCGTTTTTCCGCGGCACAGTCGAGAGCGATCTTTTCTTTTCCATCGCGTTCTTCAGCACTCCGGTGTTTCTGATGGCGCTTTCGCGCTGGATGCATAAATCGATGGGAGATCACGTCGCTTCCGCTTAAGAAGGCCACCAAAGCAAATCGGTCTTTGCGCGCCATCCGCGATCTTCGGTTTTAAGCCGTTAGCTCAAGCTGCGCGCTTGCGTCTTCGATTCCGCCTCATCAGCGGCCACACCACTACGCCTGCAGCGACGGCAAAGAGTAGCGCGATAAGATGCCGCCGGACCAGGACACCGATCAGATCCACAATCTGCGGACCGAAATAAAGAACCAGCACAGATAAAATCGAAAAGCGCACGAAACGTCCGGCAAAGATAGCCGCAAAAAAATCGCGGAATCTCATCTCAAAAACTGCCGCACCCAGCACAAAAATTTTGAAAGGCATGGGCGGCGGCAGCATCCCAGGGAACATCAGCGCCCAGAATTCATGTTGCTCGAATGAGCGGTGAATTCTCTGGAAGCGCTCTTCGGAAATGCGCTTGCGCAGCAGTGCTTCGCCTCCGGCGTAGCCGATCAGGTAAAGCGGAATGCTGCCCAGAACAGAGCCGAGCGATGCCATGACTACATAGAAGAGGAGGCGCTTGCGATCGTGATAGACATAGGTGGCAACGATTGCATCCACCGGCATGCCGAGCAAAGCGGAATCGGCGAACGCGACGACAAAAACCCCCCACATGCCCAGATGCTGCAGCAGAGCCCAAATCCATGCGGTATAGCGCGCCAGAATTTTTCCGATGGCTTTCAAGAAAATTCAGTCTACGCGAAACGGCAGGCGGTGTTCACGGGATTGAAACATTCGGCAGGCGGAAGCAAGGCCCGGATTGCTGTTAATCGCTCGGTTATTCGGGTTACTTTGGTAGTTACTATGCACTAATTTTGATGCAGTTTTCATCACCTCGTAACATTCGCCTGGTACAAACAGATCATGGATCTGCATGTCTACAACACGCTGATCCTCTCCGACCTGCACCTGGGTGCAGAGACGAGTCATGCGCGCGAAGCTACGCAAGTGCTGAAGGAAAACCGCTTCAAGAGGCTGATCCTGCTCGGCGACATTTTCGCCGACCTCAATTTTGCCCGTCTCACCAAAGAGCACTGGAAATTTCTCGGTTATATCCGCAAGCTGTCGAACCCGAAACGCAACATTGAAGTCATCTGGGTGGAGGGTAATCACGATCATGGATTGGCCAATATTATGTCGCACCTGGTCGGGGTTCGGGTTTACCAGCACTACAAATGGATGTGCGGGGATCTGCGGCATCTCGCGATCCATGGCCATCAGTTCGATGGATTCCAGGTCAACAACGTCCGCCTGAGCACGCTGGGAACATCGCTCTATCTGAAGTTGCAAAAGTTCGATTTCAAGAACAAGCCCATCGCGCGGCTGATCGACCGGCTGAACACGCGATGGCTGCGGATGTCATCAAAGGTAGCGTTGGGAGCGACGCAATTCGCCCGGCAACACGGCGCCGATCGCATTTTCTGTGGACATACGCACGAGGCGATTCACGTGAAGCAGGACGGGATTGATTATTACAACGCGGGCGGATGGGTCGATTCCCGCATGACGTATGTGACGGTTGATGAGCAGGAGGTACGCATCCATGAGTTCAACAAGCATGAATTCGACGAGCAGAAGCTTAACCAGCTTGAGCGCGGTGAGCGCGAATTTGCCGAACACGGCTACGCGGGCCGAACTGACAATCGTGATTCCAGCGAAAAACGAGGCGAAGCTGATCCCGCGTTTGCTGACTTCGCTGACGAATCAGGATTACTCGAAGATGTCGAGTACGAAAGTGTTGGTAGCTGACGCGAACTCGACCGACGGCACGCCAGAAATCGTCACGAGCTTTTGCGACCGGCTGAACGTAAGTGTGATTCGTGGAGGAATGCCCTCTGTCGGACGCAATCTCGGCGCTGCGCAGGCAGACAGCGACTTCGTTCTGTTTCTCGATGCCGATATCGAACTGGCGCATCCCTCCCTGGTTCGGCGTGCAGTCGAAGCCGCACAGCGCAAGCAACTTCATTGCGTCACCACCAACATTCTGTGCCGCGATGGCAACTGGATCGACAAGCTCGTGTATGCAGGCAACGATCTTTTCCAATATCTTTCGTGCCTGCACTATCCGTTCGCAACCGGAATGTTCATGTTGTTCGATGTAAGAAAATTCCGTGAACTGGGCGGATTTCATGAGCAAGTGCTTTTTGGCGAGGATTACCTGCTCACCCAGCGGGTTGAGCGTAAACGATTCGCCATTGTTCGCGGAGGCGTTTATACGACCAATCGACGCCTCCAGAAGATGGGGCATCTGCGCGTGGGCTGGCTGTTCTTGAAAACTGCGATGAACTTCTGGAACGAAGATTATTTCCTGCGCGATCACAAGTATTGGCAGACCTAGTTCAGGTTGGGTGTAACCACCATATCGGCTCACCTGCCAATTTTGCCTTTTGTGGCCACAACAACAGGATTCCGGCCAACCAGCCGGATCCTGTTTCCTCTTAGTACGACCTTCCCGGCCCGGCTTTTCAAACTTCAGAACCTGAAGACGATTCCACTGGACGGGCGAAAATCAACCTTCGCAACGCTGAAAAAGTTTGTCCTCACTGCATCCATCTCCAGCCGAAAGGCCATAGGCCGAACGATTTTGTAGTCGAAACCGCCGCCAAATGCCGTAGCAAAGGATGTGTCAGAGTTAAAGCCATTATTGCCACTAATGTGGGAAGCCCCGAACAGGGCCTCTGCAAAAGGGCGCACTTTGCCGAAGGACACAGACACGCGCGGACCAAAGAGATAGTGGTATTCGCTAAAGTTCGTCGAACTGACTGGCGGACAGGTAGGCACGCACACGCCGGCTGGTTGGACTGGGAAAGCCAATGGAAGGGCCGAGCCGTAGTGGCCATCGATGTCTGCCACGATTCCCAAATGAGGAATTAATTTGCCTTCCACAGAGGCCTCCCAACCGTTTGTGTTGAAGCTGCGGAAGTTCGAGACGGCTGCGCGATCATAGGAGTATCCAAGGAAGATATTTCCGCTCGGCGCTTGGGCGCCGGCAAGACCAGCCAGCACGAATAGGGAAATCAGAGGCAGAACGAGTGGCCGCATCGTACTAAACCTCGCCTTCGCGATTCAACCCGAGTAGATGGGCGAAAGTTTCGGCAGTATGCCTGCGCCCGCGAAAATTGCCTGCCCATTCCGAACTGAATCCAGCGCTAGAAGTGCAGCACAATTCCCGTCGAGACACGCGCGTTGTTCTGGGTCGCCCCAAGCAGATGAGTCTTGACGTAGTCGCCCTGCAACCGCCAGGCTAGAGCATGGATGAGTTTGTAATCAATCCCTCCGCCGAACGCAACAGCAAATGAAGTGTCGGAGCCGAATCCATTGGTGATGTTCACATGCCCAGCGCCGACCAGGACCTCGGCGAACGGACGCAGCTTGGCGACAGAAACAGAAACTCGAGGTCCGAACAGATAGTTATATTCGGAAAAATTTCCGTTTACCGAACAAGCCCCGCCAAACGAGCAAACCGTAGAGAGGCTCTGCGAGCCGTAATGTCCGTCAAGGTCAGCGACGATACCAAGAAAAGGAATGATTTTGCCTTCGACTGAGGCTTCCCACCCGTTGGCGCTGGTGCGATTTACATTCGAAAAGAGATCGGTATTGTAGTAGGAGTAGCCGAAAAAGACGTTCCCACTCGGAATCTGGGCGCTGGCCACAGTTGCAAAAAGCATAAGCGACAGAACAATGAATCCGGTTTTTTTCATAAAAATTGCACCTCTTACCTTTCTGGCTTGATGTTTGCAGGGTACGGTAAAGGTTAGATGCGGGAGAGCCACAATCGGTCAACCGCACGGCGAAAGACTCAGAACCGCCACACCAGTCCGGTGGAGATACGAAAATCATTCTGACTGGCGTGAAGCAAGTTGCTGTGCACGTAGTCCGCTTGCAGACGCCAGGCAAACCGCCTGAGCGGAAGCCTGCGATCCACGCCGGCTCCGCCATCTTCGATAAGAGGGTTGAATGCTTCGCCGCTGGTCACGGTTTGCTGAATTCCTGCGCCTACATGTGCGAACACTCGCCACAATCCGTAATTCTTTGAGATCCGCGGCCCCAACACGGCGTTGTACTGCTCTACGCCTGTGCGATAAACGCCGCTCAGATCGAGCATGAAGCCCAGGTGAGGATAGCTGATGAACGGCTTTACTTCGACGCCACCATCCCAGCCACGGAAGGAAAGGCGGTTGATCACATCGACCGAGTTGGCGTAGGCCACCCCGGCATAGACGTTGCCACTCTGAATGAGTTGGGCCTTCGCTGCAGTCGTAAACCATGTCAAGCTCAGAAACGCCACAACCACGGCTGCGGTTTTTGACACGAAAATGAATCCTCCCCGGCAATTAATGCCAGCAGCAAATTCTACCTGAATGCGTGAAACCCGTTGGATGAAGTCGGTTAGATGCAGTGTACCGTAAGCTCAGGATGTCCCAGCGGCCCAAATTTGTAAGGGTGCAAGACCGACACCTTTGGGCAAAAAAATTACCTCATTTTCATGGTTCCAAACGGCATTCACAAGCGTCTATCTAATAGCATGCAATCCACTGAAACCTACCAACCGTGGGCCCGGCTGGAGTTTTTGGCCACGTTCGGAGAACCGCAGAAGGAGTCGAAGTTGAAACTCAGTTTGGAAGTTCGGAATTGCGGCGATGTCATTGTGGTGCACTGCCAGGGCCGGATTGTCTACCGCGATGAGGCATTGTTGCTTACGCAGATTGTCAGCGAATTTCTTCACGACGGCAACAAAGTCGTGCTCGATCTCAGCGGAGTGAATTCGATCGACAGTGCCGGCATCGGGGAGCTGGTTTTATTGCATACCCGGGCAAATGGTCAGAAGGCAGAAATGAAGTATGCCAGCCCAAGCCCCCTAGTGCGCGAGTTGCTTGGGCTTACTAATGTGGATTCGGTGCTTGAGATTCACCCCAGTCTGGGCGATGCGCTGGCGGCCTTTCAACCGGCCGAGGCGTGCGCGGATTGCTGAGTTTGGGGCCGTCTCAAATTCGCATCGGCATAACAATATAGCGGTACTTGTAATCGTCCCCGTCGGCGGGGCGTAACTGGCCTGCGGACTGGGAGTCCTTCAATTCCAGGCGTACCTCGTCACTGTTAGCGGCCTTCAGGAAGTCGACCAGGTATACGGCGTTGAAGCCGATGGTGAGCGTCTCGCCGTCGTAGGGAGCTTCGATCGAATCCTCGGACTCGCCCGCTTCGGTGGACGAAGCGGAAATCTTGACCTCGCCTTTTTCCAGTTTCAGCCGGACCGCGCGCGAGCGCTCGTCGGCAAACTGGGCAACCCGGAGGATGGCCGCATTCAAGTCATCCGCGTTCAGCGCGATGCTCTTGTTGTTGTCCTTCGGCAGGACCGCTTCGAAGTTGGGGAATTGTCCGGTGAGCTGGCGGGAGGTCAACAGGCGCGATCCGATGCGGAAAAACAAGGTCGAGTCATCCTTGGCAAACTCTACCGTTTCGGAGTCGGTCGCATCCAGCAGCGACCTCAGCTCATCCATCGCTTTTTTGGGAACCAGCGTCTTCATTTCACCGGAAACGCCCTCAAACTTTTCTCCCGCGCGTTCACAGTGCGCCAGGCGATGGCCATCGGTGGCGACCATGGTGATCGATTCCGGTTTGAGCAGCATCAATGCGCCGTTGAGCGTGTACCGCGACTCTTCGTTCGAAATGGCGAAAGCCGTTCGCGCAATCAATCCACGCAAAACACTCCCGGGAATCTTCACCACGCCAGAAGTCGGAAAACCCGGCAGGCTGGGAAAATTCGATTTCGCCATTCCGACCATCTTCGTATTCGACCGCCCGCAGCGAATGCTGACCCAGTGATTTTCGAGCAGCTTGAGGGTGATATCGGCATCGGGCAGCAGCTTTACGTAATCGTGAAGTTTGCGGGCAGGGATAGTGCAAGAGCCTTCCTTTTTCACTTTCGCGGCGCAGGAAGTCCGCAGGCTCAAATCCAGATCGGTCGCCGTAAGAGAAAGTTTGCCGTCGGCGGCCTCGAATAAATAATTGGAAAGAATCGGGATCGTGGTCTTGCGCTCAACCACTCCCTGCGTGGCCGTCAACTCGCGCAGCAATTCCGCTTTGCTGACTGTGATTTCCATTGTTCCCACCGCTACCGCTGCTTCGACCGGCATAGACGTATTCTCCCCTGCTGCGCCGCTACTTCTTATTGCTCTTTATATCAAATACAAAACCTATATAACCAGCAGTAGCAGTAGGCGAATAGCAGAAGTGGAAAAGTGTATCAAACTTCTTATTCTCACCGTCTTGGGCCCGATACCTTAGTGTGAGAAATCGCTCCCGAATTCGGATCATGGCTCGGAGAAAAACCCATACTGACCCGATTCTGCTTCCGCTTACACAGCTTCCACATGCGATTCACAGCCACGCGCGAGGAAGACTGCGGCGCTTCGTGCAAAACGCCGAAAGATACGCGATTTATCCGCCCAATTGCTCAGTCAGTTTATTGAGCAGTCTGTTCAAATCCTTATCGTTCTTGCGGACCTCTTCAATTTTTTCGACCGAATGCAGAACCGTGGTGTGATGCTTACCACCAAACTGCCGGCCGATCTCCGGCAGCGACGCTTCCGTCATCTGCTTGGCCAGGTACATGGCGATCTGCCGCGGATAAACAATGGCCCGCGAATTATCTTTGGCCTTGATCTCGACCAGGCGCAATCCAAATTGCTCGGCCACCATTTTTTGAATTGACTCGATAGTGACCTTGCGCGCCTGAGAGTCGATAAAATTCTTCAGCACCTGCTGCGCATAGGGCAGAGTGATTTCGGCTCCGATCAGGGACGAATGCGCGACCAACCTGATCAGAGCGCCTTCCAGTTCGCGAACGTTAGAGCGAATGTTCTGCGCCACATAAAGGGCAACGTCGGTCGGCAGCGTAACTTTTTCCTGTTCCGCTTTCTTCTGCAGGATCGCGACCTTCGTTTCCAGGTCGGGGGGCTGAATATCGGCTATCAGACCCCACTCGAAACGGCTGCGCAGCCGGTCTTCGATTTCCGCTAGTTCTTTTGGAGAGCGATCACTGGCGATCACAATCTGCTTCATGGTGTCGTGCAGCGCGTTAAAGGTGTGAAAGAACTCTTCCTGAGTGCGCTCTTTGCCGGTCAGGAACTGAATATCGTCGATGAGCAGCACGTCGACGTTGCGGAACTTGTCGCGGAAGGTGGTCATCTTCTCGTAACGCAGCGAGTTGATCATGTCGTTGGTAAATTTCTCGCTGGACACGTAGCAGATGGCCGCCTGCGGTTGCCGCCGCTTCACTTCGTGGCCGATAGCCTGCATCAAATGGGTCTTGCCCATTCCGACGCCGCCATAGAGGAACAGCGGGTTGTAAGCCTTCGACGGCCGCTCGGCGACCGCCTGGCAGGCGGCATGGGCAAACTGATTTCCTGAGCCGATGACGAAAGCATCGAAGGTGTAGCGTGGATTCAACTGCGCCGCACCGTCCCAGTCAAAGCGAGCTTGCGACGGAGTCGAACCGGTCGCCGCGGGGGCAGGAGCCGAAAGGCCGCCGTCGTGGCGCATCGAAGTCGCGGCCGGATCGTCCTCCGGGGTGACGAACTTAACGTCGTTGAAATCCAGGCCCAGGTTGTCGATGGCTTCCTGAATCAGATCGGCATACTTGTCGCCAGCATGCCGGAACTCCGCGGTGGGAACGCGCACGAACAAAATTCCGCCGCTGGAATGGCTGTAACGTGTGGGCTTCAACCACGTGTCGTAGGAGTGCCGATTGATCTTTTTCTCGAGCGCATCCAGAATGCGCATCCACGGATTGGGGGAGAGAGTTGTACCTTGTGCTGACATAAATTATGAAATACCCGCCGTGGCGTCCGGGCGGCTGGCTTGAGGGCGCCGGTTCAAACTGCAGTTTACTTGCTTGCTGATGGAACTCTTAGTGTACTGCGGAATGCGCCGCTTACGGGAGGCGCAGTTGCCATTGTTGAGTGAGATTTCAAAGTCGACCGTGCGGCATAGTAGCATAAAAAATTTTTCGCGGCGCAGAAATCTTCATGCGAAAAATTCATCGAGCACATATTCGGAACCCGCGGCGGCGCGCCTGTCAAGTGTCGAGGATGTAACTGTCGCGTGAATGATGCAATGCGCGCACGGAACACTCAAATGCGAAGCAAAAAAGCCAGTGAGAGATTTTGCGTTGCTGGCAAATTCCTTCCCAGCGTAGCGAAATCTCTCACGACGGCTAATGGTTGAACGTCAAGTTCAATCCGGTGGTTATGATCACGTCGTTCGTCTTCGTGCCCGTCGGCGGGTTCGACACGTAAATATCGCTGAACTGGTTTTGCCATCCCAGCCATTTGCTGATTTTCGTGACCGTGCCCAGGAGGAACGCGAGTTGATACTGGCCCTGTTGTGAATCAGTCAGGCCGGGGTAGAAATCCAGTTTTTCCGTAACTACGGTGGTCTTGCCGAGCTTATGCATGAAATCGTCTTCGATGGTGGCTGCCATGAAGCGATTGGTCATGCCATACGAAGTAAGGGATGGCGGCACCGTAGCCGGAACAACCGGTATTCCATTCGAATAAGTTTCATGCGTGTAGTTAAGGCCGCCGATCAGATCGAGAGTGGTCGAGCTCGACTTGATCGCGTGCACGCCGAGGCCGCCGCCGTAGATGGAACGCAGGTCGAGATCCTGCAAAGCATTGCTGATGAAAGTAGCAGACGCATTTGCGAACAAGCGTGGGCCGAGGTTGTAGTCATACTCCAGTCCCGCCTGGACCAGGTTCGCAACTAAACTGGGGCTTACGAGCGCGTTGTTGGTGTAAACAGAACTGACGTAAACGGTGATCTTATCTTTCTCAGTCGGATGCACGAGGTTCAACGCGAGAGCCAGATTCTCGGTTTCGCTGTTGCCGCGAGCCAAAGAAAATCCGGCGCTGCCGCCGCCGTTCCATCCGTGCAGCAAACCGGGGTGCAAGCTTTTTTGATAAGCCGCTTCCTCAGCGTCGTTGCGGAGGATCACAATATCCGCCGTGGGAACCTCGACGGGGCCGGTCTTGGTGGAGACCTCGAACTTACCGCCTTCCTCGGTTACGCTGCCCGCCACCGTTTTCTTTTCTTTGGTGGTGATGTGCAAGTTTTGATCGGTGGTGATGTGGGTGATCTTGCCCATATCGATGGTGATATCGCCGCCAAAATCGGTGTGAAGCACCAGGGTCTTGCCGTCTGACTTCACGATCTTGCCATTGATGCGATCGCCGTTCTTAACCGTAACTTCATCGGCGAATGCGGCCGACGCAAATGCGAGAAGCAAAATAAAGGCACTGCACAAAACTTTACGTAACACTGCCTACCTCCAGCTTTCCAGAGAGATTTTGAAAACGACGATGCTAAACAGGGATCCGGGACTGATCTGAATGGAACGTAAAACGCACACAGCGCTGCAGTTCAATCAAAGACGCAGGCGAGGCGGCGCGCTAGCTCTTAACGTCTTTGGAATCGGTGGTCTTGGTCTGCTCGGCCGAAGCCGGAGGGTTGTCCTTCATGCCTTCCTTCAGCGCACGAATTCCCTCGCCCAGCCCTTTGCCGAGTTCAGGCAACTTCTTGGGGCCAAAAACCAGCAGGGCGATGGCAAAAATGATGATCAGGTGCGTTGGTTGAAATAGACCGTCAAGCATGGGAACCTCCGAGAGACACTACAGCTACTTATACGGTAGCGGAGCCAACTGAGGAAGTCAAACCTGGTTACTTCTGTGATCTTACCTGGGGTCCGGCACAACGGCTAATGTGGCACATCGGGCCCGCGTTTCACCACGAGCCTGCAATCAAGACAATCCACCACGGCAAAACCATCGCCCGGAGATCTGTGTGAAGAAGCGCAAGGGCCTGTCACTTTTCTTGTTTGTTCTGGGGCTGGCTCTTACCGCCCATTCCAGCGACGTCGCACCGGTAAATTCGGTCCAGCTTTTTGCATGGCTTACAGCGGGAGTTCCCTGCAGCCGGCTGGTTCGCCTAATTCAGGAGCGTGGGATCGCAAGCGCTCCAGGCAAAGAACAGATTCGTAAATTAGAAGCGGCTGGAGCCGATTCGAATCTGGTGCGCGCGTTGAAAAGCGCACGACCCGCCGCCGCTGTCGATTCGCAATCGGCAGAGACCGATAATAATGCGATTCCACAATCGCTGCTTCAGGCGGCAGGCGAGGCCCGGGCCCAGCACTTCCATGACGCCGAGTTGGATTTGCGCAGAGCCCTGGAGGACGACCCCAAGAATGCCGCATTGCACTTTGCGCTTGGCGCGATGCTGCGCCAGCAGGAGCAGTGGGACGACGCCTTCGATGAAGTCACGATTTCCGCGAAGCTCATGCCCGATTTTCCGGAGAATCACAGCGCCTTCGCTTACATCTTCTACAGGCTCGACGATGGTCCCAACGCGATTGCGGAGGCGCGAACCGCGCTCAGCATGGATCCGCAGAACGCGGAGGCTTACCAATTCCTCGGACTTGGCTTGTATCAGAACCAGCAGTACGCCGCGGCGGTGAACGTATTCTTTGAGTCGCTTGCTCGCGACCCCGACAATCCCGACACGTATTACGACTTGGGCATCACTCTGCACGCGGCCGATAACTGGGTCGACGCGATCGGTGCTTACCGCCATGCCATTCGCCTCAGGCCGGCATTTTGGCAAGCTCATGCCAACCTGGCTTTGATTCTGCACGAGCTGAACAATTTTGACGAAGCCATCGCCCAATATCGCGAGGCCAAGCGGTTGGCGCCGCAAGATGCCTCTGTTCGTAACAATCTGGCGAATACTTACTGCGACAAGGGCGACTTCGATGCAGCGATCGCGGAGCTGCGCACGCTCTATCATGAGCATCCCGAATGGACGGAGGGGCACACGTGCATGGCGCGCGCCTATTTGGCGAAGAAGGAGTATACAGGTGCAATCGGCGAACTTGAGCTGGCGGTTCAGCAAAAACCGACTGGTTCGGCCGAGCACCGCATGCTCGGCGAAGCCATGCTGATCGATGACAAGGTGGAAGATGGAGTGCGCGAGTTGCGGCTGGCCGTGGAACTCGATCCTGATTCCGACGCGGCCCATCGCGCCCTAGGAACCGCACTCTTCCGGCAGCGACAGTTTGCCGCGGCCGAAAATGAGTTTCGCGAAGCGCTTCGCCTCGATCCTTCTCCCGACAATCATTACTCTTTGGCAGCCTGCCTGATGACGATGGATCGCTATGAAGAGGCTTTGGCAGAGCTGGATGCCGCTACGCGCCTCGATCCTGACCGCATACTCTACCGTGCCCGCCGTGAAGAGCTCCTGAAATTAATGAAAGAGATGAATTCACGTTAACAATTTCCGCTCGGACATAGGCGGCCCTGTACTAGCGTCATTTTTCAAGCCCAAGGGCCCTGCTTAGACTCAAACCTGGCTTCATATGGACCTGACGCATTCCAATGCGGACGGCGCTACAGCCGGCCTCGGTTCCACCCGGGAGTCGGTGTCGTACGGCCTGCCCTGCGCCAATTGCCATCTTTACTATCCGGCCAGCCTGGATTCATGCCCCTGGTGCCATAGCAAGGAACGGGTTTCCGCTGCCCTTGACGTAATTCGCAATACCCCTGCGGCCGCCGTAGAGGCTGGCGCTGACGATGCCGCTCTGGAACACGAGCGAGAAGCGTTTTTGCAGCACTTCAGGTCACAGTTTGAGAGCACTGCCGCCGAGGAAGCGAAAGCGCCGGCGATGTGCATACTTTCACGGGAGCACCCGGAACGCTCCGAGCCGGCCTCTATCTGCCAGCCCTGCCACCAGCGGATGCAACAGCGCGTGGATGTGCTCGAAGCCTCGCTACATATTGATCTGAAAGAAGCGGCACAGATCGTCTACCAGGCGGTGTGGGCCGACCCGTCAGATCCCGCCAAAACTTACGCGAACGCCGCCGCTGCTCTGCTTACCGAGTTGCGCAAACGCGCCGGAGTTTCGAGCGTGCTTGGTCCTTATCAACGCCGCGGGAACTGACTCGCAACAAAAGCCCAATAAATCCCGGCAAATTCAGTTTGCCCGCAAGATTCGGATAGTCCACTCACATCCCTGCGTTCTACGCTGGCATCACTATGACATCCCCAAACATGGCTTTCCCGATAACAGAGGGCAGTGCAATACTCGCAGAGGAGCACGACGCGATGCCAGCCAGGCGTTTAAACTTCGCGGCAGACAACAAGCAAAGCCAGACCGAAGACGGCTTGTGGAACGCTGTCGTGGCCCACGACTCCACCCACGACGGCGAATTCGTCTTTGCCGTTTCGACGACCGGCGTTTATTGCCGGCCATCGTGCCCTGCCAAGCGCCCGCGGCGAAACAACGTGAAATTCTTCTCGCGTCCGGAGCAGGCCGAAAAAGCAGGGTTTCGCGCCTGCCTGCGCTGCCGGCCCAGATCGATTGGCGGAAATCCGCAGCTGGATTTGGCGAAGGAAATCTGCCGTTTTATCGAGCAGCATCTGGATGAGCCGGTCACGCTCGGGCGTTTGGCCAGGGTTTTCCGGCAAAGCCAGTTTCATCTGCAACGGCGCTTCAAAGCGGCGCTGGGAGTGACGCCGCGCGAATACGCCGAATCCTGCCGGCTGCGCCAGCTCAAGCGAAATCTGCAGGCAGGCGACAACGTCACTCGCGCGATGTACGACGCGGGTTACGGATCTAGCAGCCGGCTGTACGAAAAAACTGCGTCCCAGCTCGGCATGACGCCCGATAAATATCGCCGCGGCGCCATCGCGGCCTCCATTCGCTACGCCTGCGCCGATTCCCCGCTCGGACGCATGTTGATTGCGGCCACGGATCGCGGCGTGTGTGCAATTCAGTTTGGACGCTCAGATAGCGAATTGATCGAAGGACTGAAACGCGAATTTCCTTTCGCTGTGCGCAAGTCCGACGATAGAGGGTTGCGAGAGTGGGTTGAAGCTCTGCTCTCGAAGATAACTGGCAAGAACCTGGATCCTGCCCTGCCTCTGGATATCCGTGCCACCGCGTTTCAGCGGCGGGTGTGGACTTATCTGCAGTCGATCCCGTTTGGCGCGACGAAGTCCTATCAGGATGTGGCCAAGGCAATCGGCCGGCCTAGCGCCAGCCGTGCCGTGGCGCGCGCGTGCGCAACGAATCCGGTGGCAGTGGCGATTCCGTGCCACCGCGTAGTTCGTCAGGACGGCAAGGATAGCGGATATCGCTGGGGCCTGGAACGAAAGAAAAAACTGCTCCTAATCGAACACACGGCCGCCGGCAAGTAAGCAACACCGCGGTGAACCTTCACTCACTCACGCCGCCGGGTGATCGATGCACCATGGCCCAGTTCAGGAATGCTAGCGCGATGGTTGCCGCTACGATCAACGATTGCCCGAAATCCACGCGAGTAAGGAGGATCAAACAAATGATGATGCCAAGCGTGGCCAGCAGAGTCCCGGCAGGCAGACGGAACCTCGCGCCTTCCGGCTGCTTCCGGCGGAGCGCCGGCAAAGCGGCACACGTCACCGCGTAATAAAGCAGCCGGGCTACCGCCGAGAGAGTCACATTCCATTTAAACTCTCCGATCAGCGAGAAGATCCAAACTAAGCCTGCAAAGGCGAGGATCGAGATGTACGGAGTTTGAAAGCTCGCATGCACGGCGGCGAAAGACTCGGGAAAGTCCCCTTCCTCGGCGAGAGCGAACAGCACGCGCGGCATGGCGAGAATTTTCGCGCTGAGGTATCCGTAAAAAGAAATCAGCGCTCCAATGGCGACCAAAGCCGCTCCTACCGGCCCGATCGCAATCCTCGCCACATCAGCTAACGGACGTGCGCTGTTCGCAGCGTTCGGCAGAACTCCGACCACGACCCATTGAATCAGCGCGTAGATAAACGTGCAGAGAATCACTGCGGCGAAAAGTGCGAACGGTGCATCGCGCCGCGGATTCTTGGCTTCACTCATGGGAGCCAGCGCGGTCTCAAATCCTCCATAGGCAAAGACAAGAAGCAGCACGGCCTTCATCCACTGGCTGCCGTCGAGTGCAGCGGCCGGAGACGTCGCAATTTGCCAATGCTGATGGGCGAGGATTACCGCTCCCAGAACAATTACGGCAAAAAGCGGAACGAGTTTCGCCGCAGTAAACAGGTTGCTGACCTGCGTTCCAGCGCGCACACCGCGCACATTGATGAATGCCAGAATGCCAACCAGTGCGGTGAGAATCAGTGCGCGGGGCAAAGGGTCTTTAGCATGGGGAAAAAATTCGCCGAGATAAATCACAAACAAATTTGCATTTGCGGCCGGAGCGGCGACCTGGCCAAGCCACAGCATCCATGCAGTCTGAATTCCCATGAAGCGCCCGAACGCCGCGCGCGCATAGAGATAAGGACCGCCTGCCTGCTGAAAGTGCGAAGCCACTTCGGCAAAGCAGCCCATGATGACACTCATGCCGGCGCCAGCTACCAATACCGCCCAGATGCTGGCCCTTCCGATCAGCGCCGCAACCACAGAAGGCAGGCCGAAAACTCCGCTGCCAATGACGGAATTCACCACCAGCGCGACCAGACTCCAGCGCCCGATAGCGCGAACCAGCTCGTAACGCGGCGAGTTAGCGACGGACCTTTCCATCACGGCGCGTTTGTATCACAGATGGCCAACGCGGGAGAAATCTGGTTGGAGAGATTTTGGTTCCCCAAAACGAAGCTTCGCCGGTTCTCAACCATAACCAACGTCCGCTTTGATTCTGCGAGCGGGAATGAGCAGGAACGAAAGTCTTAGCGGGTCGATGACCTGGAGTGTGAACCGTGAAGACCGCGCGAAACCCTTGCTGCTAGCCATGTTCAGAGTCATCTAACAAGGCGGTTACTACGCAGACCAAGGTAATCGCCAGAATTACCAAAGCGCATGATCGTGGGACATCTATCCGCTTCCCGCTGCCGATGAGATGTTGTCATGGCACGCAGATCATCGCTCCGGCGCATGGGGAACAGCACAGAGATGGATGACCTTCACACGCGAATGATGCGGGTAACCGAGGACCTCCGCGTAATTCAGCGCGAGCTGAACTGCGCGGCCATGCAGGCCCCCAGCGATCCCGAGCTGATGGAAGCGCTGAGCACGCTGCCGGAAACAGAAGCCATTCAGACGTTATGCAAGTCGCTCGACCAGATGCGGCATTTCCTGTGGTTCTACACACAGGTCATGAGTAACGATCCTGAATTGGGCGACAAACTGCGGCAGGCGAGCGGGTCAGGAAAATTGGAAAACCCCAAACCAGACACTTCTTTTCTGGATCAGCTCAACCGCACGGACGAAGCTCTTCTTCTGCGTTATCTCGTGGAATCGAAAGAACGGAAGCCGAATTAGCTGCGCCGGGATTCGGTCGCTTCCGCCATCTTCACCCAGATCTTAAAAGCCCAAACTTAGAACGTGCCGCATAACCATGTGCTAGAAGCCGCGGCCACGGACGATTGCTTTCTTCACTTCGCCGTCAGGGCTCAGCACAACAATGTTGGCTTCTGCGCCCGCCACCAATCTTCCGTGATGCGTAAGGCCCGCGGCATGCGTCGCATTCAAAGTCGCGGCCCGCACCGCGTCCCGCAAACTCCATCTCGCGAATTGAGTGATGTTGCGAACCGCGCGGTCCATCGTCAGCACGCTGCCGGCGAGGTTCCCGTCCTTCGTGCACATGCCATCCTTGACCGTGACTTCGATGGGGCCGAGTTGGTACTTTCCATCCGGCATGCCGGCTGCCGCTGTCGCGTCAGTGATGAGCACCGAAT
>JASHTD010000478.1 GCA_030040725.1 Candidatus Sulfotelmatobacter sp.
CCATTCCATATCCCGATCCCACTGCGTAGGGCACAGGCGCCTGGAACGTACCATCGCCATTGCCCAGCAGAACGCGAACAGTGCCGAGCCCATCGTAGAAGGCAAGGTCGAGTTTGCCGTCGCCGTTGAAATCGCCAGCGGCAACATCCGAGGAGTCGGGGACGGCCAGGAGGATGGGAGCCTGGAAGCTGCCGTCGCCATTTCCAAGCAGCAGCGAGTGATCGGCAAAGACGAGATCAAGCTTGCCGTCTCCGTTGAAGTCACCGGCCACCATCTCATCCAGGGTCGAGGTCCCTGTCGAATAGTCACCGTGGTGTTGGAACTGCCCATGACCGTTTCCCAAGTAAATGGAGACGGAACTCCCCTCATATGCCGCCACGGCTATATCCAGGTTGCCATCGCCATTGAAGTCGGCCACAAGCACACAAGAGTTGAAGCCTGCTAACGCATAGTCCGAGCTGTTAAACCCAAACTGAGGGATTGGCCGGGTAACCTCAAAGGAAATCGCATTGGAAGTACCGCCCCCGGGCGCAGGATTGACGACGGTCACCTGGCCCGTGCCGGGCTTCGCGATGTCCGACGCCAGAATGGTCGCCGTCAATCGCGAGCCGCTTACAAAAGTGGTGACCCGCCCACCGCCATTCCAGTTCACTACCGAGTTTGAAACAAAGCCTGTGCCATTCACCGTAAGAGTGAATTGCGGCCCACCCGGCACCGTAGCATCCGGCACGAGAGGCACATTGATGAGAGGCACAGGGGCTTGCGCGTGACTAAGTACAGACACCAAGGCCAACAAAGCCGCACCGAGAAGAGACGCGCGTTTGCTCATTTTATTTCTCCTGATTTTCCTGCCGGTGGGTGGCAGCGCGGCTCAAAGGAACAAATGCCGGGCTCGCCGAAAGCCACCAGCGAACCATAGGGGATAAACTCCACTCCACTTTTAGTAGAGTCGAACGGGACCAGCAGTGATTGCGAGCACGCCGCAATGTGACTAACTGGCCGAATCAGTTGGCGGGTGGCCCAACCTCCAACACAGCGCGAATCGGATCATTGTTGATGAAAAATCCCGTTTACACTCAAAATCCGCCAACCCGGGCGCCAGTCTTTGTCCGGCAGGTGGGGTCCTCGCGAAGATTGTTCGCAAAATCGAGCCGAGCTACCACACATCAACTGATCCGCTCTAAGCTATAGCCCGCTTACGCTATGATGGAATTCCCATGGCGCAGGTCACCATCCATGTGCAGCCCAGGCCGTATCAGGCCCGCATCGAAAATGGCCTGGTCGCCCGCGCCGGAACCCTGCTCGCAGAGCTGTTGCCCCAAGCCAGCCAGTCGTTCGTCGTGACCGTTCCCCCCGTCCGCCGCCGCTGGGGCGCGAAGCTTTTGCGCTCGCTGACTTCCGCAGGATTCAAGCCGCAGGTCATTCAGATGCCCGACGGCGAACCGGCAAAAAAACTCAAGGCCATCGAAGCGCTCTCCGAGCGTCTCGTTCGCCTCGGTGCCGATCGCAAAGCCGTCCTGATCGCTCTCGGCGGAGGCGTAGTCGGCGATGTCACCGGACTGCTCGCCTCGCTCTACATGCGCGGAGTCGAACTGGTCCAGATTCCCACCACTGTCCTCGCCCAGGTCGACGCCTCAGTCGGAGGCAAGACCGGCGTCAATCTCGGAGCAGGGAAGAACCTGCTCGGAACGTTCCACCATCCTCGCGTGGTTCTCATCGATCCCGAACTTCTCCGCACTCTGCCCAATCGCGATTTTCGCGCCGGGCTTTATGAAGCGCTCAAGTGCGGCATCATCGGCGATCTCGATCTTTTCCTCCGTTTCGAGCAGAAGCGCGCCCAGATTCTCAAGCGTGATCCTGTCGAACTTGAAGGCGTGATCGCTCAATCGGTGAAGTTGAAAGCGGAAGTCGTTTCTGCCGATGAACACGAAGGCGGCCTGCGGCGCGTGCTCAATCTCGGCCACACCATCGGCCACGCGCTGGAAGCTGAAACCGGCTATCGCGCCTTGCTTCATGGCGAAGCCGTGGCTTGGGGCCTGATCGCCGCCACTAACATTGCACTCACCGTCGGCCGCACCGACAGTGTCACAGCGGGCCGCATTGCCGACGCCGTGCTCGGCCTCGGACGCCTGCCTGAGCTGAAAGTTTCTCCGCGCAAAATCCTCGCTCGCCTCCAGGCCGACAAAAAAACACAAGGAGGAGTAGTTCACTTCGTGCTTCCCCGCGAAATCGGCAAAGTCGAGATCGCCGCCGATGTTCCCGACAGCGTGGTCATCGCTGCCGTCGAGGAGCTCCGTCGTCTCTCTCGCGGCGGATGGGGGAAATAAATTCCGGAGAAACCAACATTCGGCGCTGCGCCCGAAGGCGCAACCGACGCCCAGTCGGCAGCTCGGGCGGTTCGCGACATGTTTACTTCCATCGCACCGCGCTACGACCTGTCGAATCACGTTCTTTCACTCAACGTCGATCGGCTGTGGTGGCGTCGCGCCGCCCGAGCTTTCGCAGATCTGCTGGCCGCACCCAACGCTCGTGTTCTCGATCTCTGCTGTGGCACCGGCGACATGACCTTCGCCCTGCGCTCGCAGGCAGGCAACGGCAGCGCACGGATTTGTGGCGCCGATTTCTCTCACGCCATGCTGCAGCGTGCCCACGCGAAATCGCTCCTGCAATCCAACCCGGAAACGCAGACTCCCCAGTGGATCGAGGCCGACGCGCTGCGTCTTCCATTTCCAGACGCCCACTTCAGCCTTGTAACTTCCGCCTTCGGTTTTCGCAATCTCGCCGACTATAACGCGGGTCTGCGCGAGATCGTCCGCGTGCTGCGCCCCGGCGGCGAGTGCGGTATTCTCGACTTCGGCGAGCCTAAAGGTCTGCTCGGCAGTCTCTATCGTGTGTACTTCAAACAGATTCTGCCGCGAATCGGCACCATGATTTCCGGCGTGCGCGGTCCTTACGCCTATCTTCCCAATTCCGTGGAGCGTTTTCCTCAACCGAATGAAATGCTGGACCGCATGCGCTCTGCCGGCTTCTGCGAAGCGAGCTGGACTCCATACACCTTCGGAATTGCCGGTTTGTACCGCGGCAAAAAGTGAGCGCCTGGAGAAGTCAGAACCGAGGGCTAAACAGAGTCAAGGAAATGTCATGC
>JASHTD010000479.1 GCA_030040725.1 Candidatus Sulfotelmatobacter sp.
CATTAACTTTAGCTACAAGCCACTGCAGTTCATCTTGTCAATTGGCCTGGTTCTCGCCGGCCTCGGCTTGCTGGGAGCCATATTCGTGGTAGTCCAGTATCTAACGAACTGGACGATAATCGGCTTCAATCCTCGCAATGCGCGTGGATGGACATCAACCATATTTGTCATCCTTTTCTTCTCCGCGGTCAATCTGATATGTCTGGGTATCCTGGGTGAATATATCGGTCGATTATTCGAAGAAGTGAAGCGCCGGCCGACTTGGATCATAAAGAAGCAAATCAACCTTTCCGCAAATTCGTGAATCCTGCCGCCCTACCGGCAGCCAACTGCGTAGGTCGTCTTCGCATCAAATGGTGATGCGCGCCATGGACGATTCATCAAAACAAATCACCGCACCAAGCGCGCTCTCCCCAAGGACTTGCAGATGAGAAAGGTCACTGTAGCGGCCCTTGCTTTCTTATTTCTGACTGCGGTCCTCAGTAGCTGCCTAGGATCCCTGTCCCCATCCTTCACGATCTCATCCTCGCCGAACACGGTGGGCATTGTGCAGGGGAGCGGCGGGACAAGCACGATCATGGTGAATCCGGCGAACGGGTTTTCGGGGAGCACGAGCTTGGCGGCGTCACGCTTACCGAACGGAGTAACGGCATCCTTCGTCCCAAATCCCACCACCGCGGATAGTGTCCTGACCCTTACCACCAGTGGCACCACACCGGCGGGAACGGTCGCAGTAACGATCACTGGAGCGTCTGGCACGTTGATCGATAGCTCTACGCTCAGCCTTATCACAAGCGCGCCAATCCCGAGGGGGAAGATCCATCACGTCGTGGTCATTATCCAGGAAAACAGGACTCCAGATAACCTTTTTCATGATCCCAAGCTGATCAGCGCCGGAGCTGACATCGCCCTCCAGGGCATGACCTCCACAGGACAGATGGTCACGCTCATGCCCGGCATACTGGCAACGAAATATGATCTCGACCATACTCATCACGGATTCCTCAGCATCTGCAACTACGATCTAGCAAACAACAATTGCCTGATGAATACTGCGGACCTTAACGACTGCTTTCCAGTTCTTGTGGAGAAGTGCCCTCCCTTTCCGCAATATCAATACGTGGACAACTCGACGGGCGCCATCCAGCCGTATTTCACGTTGGCAGAAACCTACACCTTCGGCGACCGCATGTTCCAGACTAACCAGGGAGGAAGTTTTGTTGCACATCAGTACCTCTTGTCGGGGACGGCGCGAATCTCGACAACAAGTCCCATTACGCAGGCTGAAAACCCGGACTACAGCCGAGTTGGGGTGGGTGTCGGTGCGGGCTGCCTCGCGAATCCTGGTTCCACAATGAAGACCCTCAATCTCCTCAACCCAAATCCGGAAACGCCAGAAGGCCTCCTCAACTTTCCGCTGTGCTTTGACCATCCTACATTGACCGACGTGCTGGATGCCGCCGGCCTCAGTTGGAAGTATTACGCGGCCACGGCCGGATATATCTGGACGGCGCCGGATGCGATCAAGCACATGTGCCAGCCTTCGGGTTCAGAGAATAACCTCACCTGCAGCGGACCCGACTGGACCGGCGCCAACCCGAAAGTCGTCGTTGAAGGATCGGGCGCACAGATCATTACCGACATCTCGAACCAGCAACTTGCGTCGGTCAGCTGGGTGACTCCCTCAGGCGCGGCCTCGGATCACCCAGGCACCGGCATTGACACAGGACCCTCCTGGGTTTCGGCCATCGTGAATGCCGTTGGTCGGAGCCCGTACTGGGCCGACACTGCGATCATTGTTACATGGGATGACTTTGGCGGATGGTTTGATCATGTCGCTCCCCAAGTTCGCAACTCTGCCGAAGTCGGGTTACGCGTGCCCCTGATTGTAATTTCACCGTACGCGAAAGCGGCATACATCTCGCACGTGAATCACGATTTCGGCAGCATCCTGAGATTTATTGAAGCGAACTTTGGCATCGGAGAAATTGAACAAGCGGTGGGTTATGCCGACTCGCAATCGGACGATCTGGCTGATTGCTTCGACTTCAGTCAGGCGCCGCTGGCGTTCACGCCCATCCCAGCACCATTGGACGCGAACTATTTTCTGAATGACAAGTCGCCCCCGTCGCCGCCGGACAATGACTGAGGCGGCGTTCTGGGCTCTCGCGTAAGACGAAGCAGTAACTCTCAGGCGACCTCAAAACAACCGGGTTTTGGTTGTAAGATCGGTGCTGTCTTTTATCGCGATTTCTGAGCCGCGACGGAACCGAGCCTTTCCGCTGTTTCTGGTCGCATAGCTTCATTGACCGCGAGAAAAGCGAAGGGTCGCGCTATCGCCTATTTCGTGCTAACTTCTTGCCCCCTATGACCTGCTTGCAGCCCACGATCCAAAATCTCCAGCGGTACATCCTCCACCCGGAGCGGTGTAGTCGCCAGACATTGCCGTAAACGCGGAGTTGACATTTCCCGTCAACGATACCGGTTGGCCGCTTTCTGTCGCTGTAAGAATCACGTTTGAACCACTGATCGTCCCAGATATGGCAGCTGTCGACGCGCACGGGTTGTTGGTAAAGCTCATCGTTCCGCTGACCATACGTTCCAGGCCGCCTGCACCTTGAGAAGTGACCGGAGCGCTACTCTGCGTGAGCGACGCAGTCCCAGCATAGGTGTACCCATTGGCCGACGATTTAAAGGTGAAGTGCCAAGTCGCAGTTAAATTTGTCGCCGAACTCGAACCACAAGCTGCAAGGCACTCGCACAGCAAGAGAAGTCCTATCTTTATTACGGCTTTCCTCATCCCAGCTTTCCCCTGGCGTTTACCGCCGGCGTCCATGATGCGGTAATACGAGATGGCCTCTCCGATCATTGCGTTGAAATCTTAGGACTACAGATAGGGTAGGTCAATGAATGTCCCGAACCTGGAGGCTCCCAAGGCCATAGTTGTTGAAGATCCCGATTCTAACAATCTCTGCGGTCTTGCGAAAAGTACTTCTTAGATTGTCGAACCCCCTGCGCGACCGCGTCCTCGTCCAAAACCTTGACATTTAAAGCCGCCCGCGTGATAGTTGCGAGTGCCAGTCGTATATGAGCGGTGGTCAATTATGAGTAAAGGTCATGCCTCCAGCTCCGCCGCATTTTTCCGAGCACTCGCCTCTGATACTCTGCCGCCCTTGCAGGGCATGGGACGCCGGCAGCGTCATAGCGCCGAAACTCGGATGCGTCTGTTCCGCTGCGCGCTTCAGCTTTTTGCCGAGCGCGGCTACCCCAATGTCACGGTCGAGGACATCACCGAAGCCGCCGATGTGGGTAAGGGCACCTTCTTCAACTATTTCGAAAGCAAGGATCACGTATTGAGCGTGATGGCCGAAATCCAGCTGGGTAAGGTGAGAGAAGCTCTGACAATGGCCAAAGGCGGCGAACAGACGATTTGCTCGGTGTTGCATCATCTTTTTCTTCGCTCCGCGGACGAACCTGGGCGCAGTCCCGACCTCGCCCGCGCACTGCTCTCTTCCTTTCTCGCCAGCGAGGGCGTGCGCCGTCTTATGGCTCACACCCTGGCGTCCGAAGGCCGCAAGATGCTCGCGCAAATCGTAGCCGAGGGGCAAAAACGCAGAGAGATTGATCCCCGCCTGACGCAAGAGAAGGTTGCGCTTCAGATCCAGCAAGCGTTCATGGGAACGCTTCTGCTTTGGTCGCTTGAGGGCAAGCCTGCACTCCAGGCTTGGGCCGAAGAAAGCTTTCACAACTTTTGGAGAGCAGTCGCCGCCTCCGGTAAAGAGCTAAAGCGATGAAACGCAATTTCGGAATTGTCGTTATGCTGTCCCTGGCAAGCCTGATCAGCCCAGCAATCAGCTCTGGCCAGGCACCAGCGTCTTATCGCCTGACCTTGCGTGAGGCGGTTCAACGAGCATTGGAGCACAACGTCGCTGTCCTCGTCGCCAATACCCAGGTCGAGGAAGGCGAGGGCACCAGCGCGCGCCTCAAATCGCTCGCTCTGTATCCGCATGTGCAGGCTCAGGCCTATGCCAACATGCAGAGGCTCTCCCTGAGCGAATTCGGACTTACTGGAATTGCGACCGTGGCCTTACCCCAAACCACCGGTCCATTTTCGAATTATGATTTCCACGTCGCTGCCGAGCAGAACGTCATTGATCTACAAACTTATCGCGAATGGAAAGCCAGCCAACACGCCGTTAATGCCGGCAAATTGGATTATGAGGGTGAGGTCGATCTTGTCATCCTGGCGGTTGCCGAGCTCTATCTGAAGAGCCAATCTGCCGCAGCGCGCATTGACGCTGCCCAATCACGGGTTACAGACTCGGATGCCCTATTCAAACTGGCGAAAGACAAGCACGATGCCGGAACCGCGACCGGCGTGGATGTGTTGCGCGCGCAGGTACAACTGGCGAATGACAAGCAGGCTCTGCTCGTCGCGCAGAATCAGTACAAACAGTCGCTGCTCGCTCTTGCGCGCAACCTCGGGATGAGTCCGGGCACCCCATTGGAACTCGCCGATCCGCTCCGTTATCGTCCCCTGCCTCCGCTGCAGGCCGAGACCCTTGTGCCGATGGCACTTCTGGCGCGCCCCGACTATTTAGCACTTGCCAGCCAGCGCCAGGCGGTGGTCGACCAACAGCGCGCCAACCGTGCTCGCTACTACCCGAAGTTCAGCATCTTCGGGGGCTATGGCGAGCTTGGCCGCAACTTCGGAACTTTTAATAGCGTGGGCCTCATACAAGGCCAGATTGACTTTACTCTGTTTGAACGCGATCGCAACGGCGAGGCGCAGGAAATCGCCAGTCGGCTGAAACGTGTCGATTATCAGATCGCCGATCTGCGGCGCGGCATTGAAGAGGATGTTCGTGAGGCCCTGCTGAATATTGAATCCGCTGCCGACCAGGTGGCTGTCGCCAAGGAAGGGCAGGATCTGGCGCAGCGCGAACTCGAACTCACTCGGGATCGTTTTCAGTCCGGAACGGCGAATAATGTTGAGGTGGTCACCGCCCAGGACCAACTGGCACGCGCCCAGGAGAATTACATTCTTGCCGTCTCCAGCCACACCGACGCGGAGTTTGG
>JASHTD010000480.1 GCA_030040725.1 Candidatus Sulfotelmatobacter sp.
ACCAGCATCCTCATCGTAGCTGCCGATACTCTCGGCATCCCGATAAATGCGATCAATCTGCAGATTGGCGATACCAACTACCCGCCTTCCGGCGGATCGGGAGGGTCCACCACCATCGGTGGAGTAAGTTCTTCCACGCGCCGCGCTGCAGTCGATGCACGTGATGCGCTCTTTGCCAAAGTTGCGCCGGCGCTCCAAGCTCATCCGGAAGAGTTGGAGTGCGTGAACGGCAACGTCAGAGTGCGCGGCGATTCCACTCGGTCGCTTACCTGGAAAGAAGCATGTTCGAGGATCGGGGCTATGCCGCTGACGGTGCGGGGCAAGAATCCGGATCGTGAGAGACCGCCCGACCTTACGAACAGCGGCGTGGGTGGGGTGCAGATGGCGGAAGTTGAAGTCGATACCGATACCGGTATCATCAAAGTAAAAAAGATGGTTGCGGTTCAGGATTGTGGTTTGGTGGTCAACGGGAAAACGGCCGAAACCCAGGTTTACGGCGCGTTGATTATGGGCATCAGCTACTCGCTTTATGAAGAAAAAGTGATGGATCCCACCACAGGCCACATGCTGAATCCCAACATGGAGTTCTACCGTCTCGCCGGCTTGAATGACATTCCCGAGCTGGTCGTCCACATGATGACCGGAAAAGGTTACGACGAGCGAGGAGTCATTGGGCTCGGCGAACCTCCGGTGATCTCGCCGGGAGCGGCGATCTCTAACGCGGTAGCCAACGCGATTGGAGTAAGAGTGCCGTTTCTCCCACTCACGCCCGACCGCGTACTCGCCGCACTTGAGCCAAAGGCAGGTGCCTAATGCGAGCTTTTGAATATGTCAGTCCGAGCAGCAAAGCGCAGGTGATGAGCTTGCTGGCAACGACCTGGGGCAAAACCGAAATCATCGCCGGCGGCACCGACCTGCTGGCCTTGATGAAAGATGATGTCGTTTCTCCGCGGCGCCTGGTCAACCTGAAAGAAGTAAAGGATCTCCGTGGCATCTCTTCCGGCAGCTATGGAATGCGAATCGGCGCGCTGACTACACTGGACGAGATCTCGAGCGATGCCGGGATTAAGAGGAACTTCCCCGCTTTCGCCGACGCCCTGATGGAAGTCGCCAGCCCGCAGATTCGCAATCAGGCCACACTCGGCGGCAATCTATGCCAGCGGCCACGCTGCTGGTATTTCCGCAACGGATTCGGTTTATTGCCCAAAGATGACAACGGCAAGGATCTGGTTGAACCGGGCGAGAATCGCTATCACGCAATCTTTGGCAACTCGGGTCCGGCAAAATTTGTCAGCCCGTCAACCATCGTTCCCATTCTCATTGCCTACAAAGCAACCGTGCGTATTGAAGGCCCCAAGGGCAAGCGCGAGCTGCCGCTGGAGAAATTCTTTTTGACTCCGAAGATCGAAGGCGAGCGCGAACATGATTTGCGACCGAACGAAATCGTCACCGAATTAATCCTTCCCCCGGCAATGAACGTTCGTGCCGCCCATTACGAGATTCGCCAAAAGGAAGCTTTCGACTGGCCATTGGCCGTGGCGGCGGTCGTGCTCAGAATGAATGGCTCAAATGTTGAGTCGGCCCGCGTTGTCTTGGGACACGTCGCGCCCGTTCCGTGGCGATCTCCGGAAGCGGAGCGAGCGCTAGCCGGACAACCGGTGAATCAAACGACTGCAGAGAGTGCCGGACACGCCGCGCTCGCCGGTGCGAAGCCCCTCAGCGGCAATGCCTATAAAGTGCAACTGGCGCGGGTAGCCGTAAAACGAGCCATCATGAAAGCCACCGGAGGTGCCGCATGATCCGCGAATCGGAGCGATTCAACATTCACCATCCAGATCTCTGCCCTGCTCTGCGATGGAAAGGCCAGTTCATACTGGCAGAGCTGGATCCCACCGTGCCCGCATGCAACGACGGTCTCTTCTGGTGTCTTCACAGTCAGACCTGTATCGGTCCCGATGGCCAGTTGGCCGAACCCGGCAATTGCAGCTCTAAGAACCGTGCTTGTCACGGCACTGGCAAATGCGGCTAGACGCCGACGCGCGTACGGAGAGTCGATACAAACGGAGAATCGACGCAAGAAAGGCCAGGGAAACAACTGCTTTTCTTCCCCGCTAAAGGCGTTATCATATTTGACAAGGGGTTCTGACATTGACAAGGGGTTCTGACATGCGCAATCCATTGAATGGTCTCGTCTTGTTCGTCGTTTGCCTTTCCCTGCCTTTGGCTGCCCAGCAGATTGAAGGTGATTACCTGGAAACTCGCAGCGCCGATGTTTACACGGGTCAGTGCTTCGCCAACGGCGAAGTGAACTTGGTCGGCAACGAAGCGATATTGGCTTGGCACATTCGTACTGGAAGCTGGAACGGAGTTGCCTTGCAGGGACTGAGCGTGACTGCGGTCGTGCGCGCCAAAGGTACCCTGGGAGATCCTTACGAAAATCCCTATCCGGCCGAAGCGGTGTTGCTGGTCGATGACCAGGCAACGGCGCAGCAAAACTCCGCTCTGGTAAGCTTCGCGCGGCAGATGGGTGGCGAGTTACTGAAGAACATCGAAAGTGTAATTCCGGTGCAAACCGAGTTCGTCGTCAACCTGCAGCATCATGGAGTTGCCATGCTTCGCGCCGGCCAGTTCGCCACCGTGCAGACCCGCTCGATCGACGAGCACGATCACCTCTGCGGAAATGAAGTGACCTTTTATCCGCCGCTGACTAGCGTGTCGCATTCCGTTCCCGCCGTCGCACTGACAGACGCGTACAACGGACCGGGCCTGGGCGAGACCTGGGACCTTCATGGCAAACGTAGCGCGTTCGTCGGCATGTTCGCGCGCTGAATGAGGAATGTTCTAGCGTAAGATTGTGACGGGCCGACGCTGCCTGAGTGCTCCTCGTCAATGTGGAAGACGCTAGCCGCTTCGCCGCAAAGATAAATTCACAGGCAGTCAATTCCTCGCCACTGGAATAGAATAGCGGTTCGCCCACGCCACTCCTATACCTATGAAAAGCGCAACCGAACATTGGAAACAATGGGAAGGTCAGCTCGCCGATGGAAAGTTTCCGCTTCGCCGTTGGCTCGCGAGCTCCGATCACAGCGCTGTGTTTCTTACCGGAGGCGGCGGCCCGAATGCGCCGCAAACCGTTATCAAGCTTATCCCCGAAGATCAGGAGGCAAGTGCGCGAACCTCCCTTTGGGCAGACGCGGGGAAGCTTTCGCATCCCCACCTGATTCGACTGCTTGGGCACGGCCGCTGCACCATTGATGGGACGCCGGTGCTCTACGTGGTCATGGAATACGCCGAAGAAAATCTAGCCGAAATCATTCCGGTGCGCGCACTCTCTGCGGATGAGGCTCTCGAGATGCTTCGTCCAACCGCCGAGGCGCTGGCGTTTTTGCATCGCTACGGTTTTGTGCACAGCCGGATCAAGCCCGCAAACATTCTCGCAGTCGGCGACAATTTAAAACTCTCTTCCGATGGGCTGTGCCGGCCGGGGAAGGTTCAGGATGCAAAACTCTCCACGCCTTATGACGCTCCGGAAGTCGCGACCTCAGGATTCACACCAGCTTCAGATATTTGGTCGCTCGGAACAAGTCTGGTCTCGGTCCTGACGCAGAGCGAACCGAAAAACAAGCGCACCGATAAAGAACTGGATGCCGTGCTGCAGCGGGTTCCCAATCAACTGCGACGGATTGTGCAGCAGTGCCTGCAAAACGATCCCACCAAGCGTCCATCCGCCGCCAGTATTCTGCAAGAGCTTTCAGGCCAGCCAATTCGTAGCGATGCGGCGAATGCTGACCTGGCAGCACCCGTACGCCAACGCCACCTCGGACGCCAGATCGTAATACCGATTATTGTGGTAGCAGCGGTGCTCATAGCAATCCTGATTGCGAGAAGATCGACAACTTACCCACCCTCTTCCCCGGTGTCACAAAATCAGCCGCAGAACTCTCAGCCGGGGACGTATACGAGCCCTTCTACGGAGCCTACATCGAAACCTTCAGCCCATCCCGGGGTAGTGCCCGGCAGCGTGCTGAACCGCGTAATGCCGGACGTCTCGCCAGAAGCACGGCACACGATTACCGGCCACATCAAGATAAACGTTGAGCTCAACGTTGACGATTCGGGAAATGTTTCCAGCGCAAGGTTGAAGACTTCCGGACCAAGCAAATATTTTTCCAGTCGAGCGTTGGCCGCAGCCAGGCAGTGGAAGTTCACTCCTGCACAGGTCAACGGTGCCCATGTTCCCAGCGAGTGGCTTTTGCGTTTTCAGTTTGCGCGTCCCGCGGTACAGGTATCTCCGACGGAACTGAAGCCTTAATCGCGATTGTGCTTTTTTCCCTGCTGCAATTTCCAGACGATCTGGCGCAACATGCCGAGCAGAAATTCGGCGTCTCCGGTGTGCAGGCGAAGGCGGTATACCATACGCCGGACCGCAGACTGAAAGGTTTCAGAAGAATTCAGCTTGGGATATTCGCTCGCCTGCAGGGCTTCGAGCAGCGTCTCGTGAATTCGCTCGACTTCGGCCGCTGAAGCGGCACTTCGCGTTTCAGATTCTGGCGCCACACTGCCGTCCCGTCTCAGCTCGTAAAGGCAGATCGCGACCGCCTGTCCGAGATTCATCGAGAGATGCTCTTCGCGGGTGGGAATATGCATGAGCCAGTGGCAATGGCTCATGTCCTTATTCGACAGGCCGAACTTCTCCGATCCGAACAAGAGAGCACATGGACCTGACGACAAATGGCCGCGAATTTCCGGCGCGGCCTCCGGCAAGCGCCTCACCGAATGCTGCAAGTCACGATGGCCGATCGCCGTGGTTCCTACCACCAGAGAGCAGTCGGCCACCGCTTCCGCGACGGTTTCAAACTTCTCGGCGTTCGCCAGCACCTCCCCGGCCTTTACTGCCGACCGGGCACCTTGAAAAGCGACTTCGTAAGGATTGACCACCCGCAGCCGTCGAAATCCAAAGTTGCTCATCGCCCGCGCGGCCGCGCCGATGTTCAGGGGATTGCGCACGTCGACCAACACCACGCACAGCTGATCGAGTTCCGCAACAGTAGACAAGCTACCATTTTACGGCAGCGCTTGACGCAGATTGCTCAGGGCAGATCGAAGAAGGAAAAATCGCCACAGGCCGCCGAAGGAACCAATGCCTGGATGTCTTTTAAGACGCGCGCACCGCAGAAATCCCGGGATCACCTGACGAAAAGAATTTGTGAAAGCTTAATGCTACGACGTTCTTCGCCTCTGGAAATATCCCAGCGCATGCCGCTGCTGTTCGCCGAGAGGCGCTTCGCGTGGCAATATCTCTCGCAAGGCCCAGTCGATTCGGTCGACCGCATCCTCAATCACGCTTTTCAGCTGCTTGTTCTGCGTGTCATCCAACGAAAGCGAAAGAGGGCTCAATGCATTGCGAATGTGGTGGTTCATCTCCGCAATTACCTGCATCCGCGCCAGAAGCAATTGATGCCGCTGCCGGGTCATCTGGATGACCTTCGCCGCCAGCAACGCCACAAGCAGCGCCGAGAATCCCTCCGCCAGCAGCCTCTCCCGCGACGGGCCAATATCCGGTACGAGGATGTAATGCATCAGCTCGGTAGCCAGAAACGACACGGCACCCACTGCGAGAGCGGAAAACAGAACGAATTGCCACGAACTGGGCAGAGTCCTCACCACAGGCTTCTCCCGCGAAACATTCGCGTGCACGCGATCGGGAGAAATGCTTCGCCGTTCGCCGGAACCACGGTGAATAGATCCGTTCGGAGCATAATCCTCCTGTGGCATGATGCTTCTCCTGAGTTCTCAAGCTTTGTCTTGTTTTGTTAGAACCGCTGATGGTATGCGAGAGATGAACCGGCGGCGGCCCCTCCGGAGTAAAGCCGGCCGAGCCATTCTTCCCACTCTTAAGATGGATGCTGCCGGCACAATTTTGGTTAGCCGGCGGCGATTTTCTACCGATCGAAAAGTAACTCCGCCGGGCAGTGGCTGAAATCTTGGCCATTACCTCTGTTGGCCCTGGCAGCGCTCCCGGCACGGCTTCCGGTATACTAACCGGGTATGTCGGTTCTGAAGAACATTGCCGCCATCGCCAAGGGGATGAGCATCACTTTTTCCGAGATGTTCAAGCCGACAACGGTCGAGAACTATCCCGATGGCAAGGGTCCGCTTCGTGGCGCGCGCCTCGAGGCCCGTTTCCGTGGCGCTCATGTGCTGCAGCGCGACGAAAACGGATTGGAAAAATGCGTCGCCTGCTTTCTGTGCGCGGCAAATTGTCCCTCGAACTGCATCTATATCGAGGCTGCAGAGAACACGGCCGAGCATCGCGTCAGCGGCGCCGAGCGTTACGCCAAGGTCTATAACATCGACTACAACCGCTGTATTTTTTGCGGCTATTGCGTGGAGGCTTGCCCCACCGACGCCATTACTCACGGTCATGGTTTCGAACTGGCCACGTTTAACGCCAGTAACCTGGTTTACCGCAAGGAGCAAATGCTGGCCCCCCGGCCTGCACACATGGGCGCAAACATCGTATTCAATCAGGCCGACGTGGATGGTGGAGCTCCAGCGGAAATGGTCGCGGGCAGTTAAGTCGCAACGAGTTTTCAACAATTCACACGCCGGTCCTCGGGATCGGCGTTTTGTGCATGGGGCATTGAGTTACGCGTTGTCATTCCGACATGCCGGCAAAGCGAGCGGCATTGACTTGGCACGTTGTCATTCCGACACGCGAACGCAGTGAGCAAGCCAGAATCTCTGCCTTGCACCCGTGAATTTACGTTGATTTTAAAAATGACCGACTTCTTACAAACCGTGAAACAGCGGGTTGTCATTTACGACGGCGCGATGGGCACCAATATCCACGCGCGCAATCCTACCCTCGACGACTATTGGGGTAAGGAAAATTGCAGCGAGATATTGGTTTTGAGCCGTCCCGATATCATTCGCGACATTCACTCCGACTTTTTCTCCGTCGGCTGCGATGTAGTCGAAACCAACACCTTCGGCGGCACGCGAATCGTCTTGACCGAGTTCGACCTCGCCGATCGCACGCATGAGATCAACGTAAGAGCCGCACAGCTTGCCCGCGAAGTGGCGCAGCAATTCTCTACGAAAGATAAGCCGCGCTTTGTTGCCGGTTCGATGGGCCCTTCCACCAAGCTGCCGTCGCTGGGCCACATCACCTTCGAAGCAATGCGAGCGGCTTACGAAGAGCAGGCCGCCGCCCTGATCGAGGGTGGCGTGGACGTGCTGCTGGTCGAGACTTGCCAAGATTTGTTGCAAGCCAAAATCGCCGCCATCGGTGTGCTTGATGCCATGCGCAAATCCGGCAAGCGTCTGCCGGTCACTGTGCAGGTCACGCTGCAGGATACCGGCCTCATGCTTCTCGGGACCGAGATCGGTGCGGCTCTGACCGCGCTCGATCCTTTCGAGATCGACATCATCGGCTTGAATTGCGCCACCGGGCCGAAGGAGATGAACGACGCCGTACGCTATCTCGCGCTCAATTCCACCAAGGAAGTCTCCGTTCTCCCCAACGCCGGATTGCCTGTAAACGAAGGCGGCCATGCGGTTTTCAAACTGACTCCACAGGAGCTTGCCGAGTATCACAAGCACTTTGTGCAGGATTACGGTGTTCGCATTGTCGGCGGCTGCTGCGGAACACGGCCTGAGCATTTGAAAGCTGTCGTCGATGCTGTTTCGGGAATCGAGCCTGCAAAGCGTGAAGTCCAGAAGGTTGGTGCAGCTTCCAGCGCGTACACATCGGTTCCCCTCGATCTCGAGCCGAAGCCTCTTATCGTCGCCGAGGAAATGAACACTACCACCCGAGTCGAGCATTTCCGCAACCTGGTGCGCGGCAAAAAATACGACGACATTCTCACCCTCGCTAAGAAACTGGTCAACGACGGCTCTCACATGCTCGACCTGTGCTGCGCAATCGTCGGCGAAGACGAGAAAGGATACATTTCTTCAATTCTGGAAAAGATCGCTACGCGCGTTCCCGCGCCGATTCTGGTCGATTCCACCGAGGCCGATGTCGTCGAAGAAGCGCTTAAGCGCATTCCCGGTCGCACCATCATCAACTCGATCAACCTGGAAGATGGCGAGAAGCGAACTTCTCTTGTGCTGCCAATGGCCAAACGCTACGGTGCTGCAGTGATCGCCCTCACCATCGACGAAGACGGCATGGCGCTAACGGCTGAAAAGAAAACTGCCATCGCGCACCGCATTTTCGATCTCGCGACAAAAAAGTACGGCCTCGATGCGACCGATTTGATTTTCGACGCGCTAACCCTGCCGATTTCGACTGGCCAGGAAGAATACAAGACCGCCGGCATCGAGACGATCAACGCTGTTGAGAGAATCAAGAAAGAATTGCCTGGCGTCAAAACCATTCTCGGCGTCAGCAACATTTCTTTCGGCCTCGATGCCTATCCGCGTCGCGTTCTTAATTCCGTCTTCATGCACGAGGCTGTCGATCGCGGTCTCGACATGGCGATCGTGAATTACACGAAGATTTACCCGCTCTACAAGATCCCGCAGGAAGAAGTCGACCTTGCGCGCAGGCTGATTTTCCGCGACGAATCGAACGGCGACCCGCTCCAGGCGTACATGAATCACTTTGCCGGAATGAAGGGCAAAACTGCGGCTTCGACCACAGCGCACGTCGATACCCTTTCAGTCGAAGATAAGCTCAAGTTCGCCATCATCAACGGCGAAAAATCCGTCGGCGATGGCGCGAAAAATAAGTCTTTGGAAGATTTACTGGAAGAGGCTCTCGGTTCCTATTCAGCCCTCGAATTAATTAACACTGTTCTGCTCGACGGCATGAAAACCGTTGGTGATCTGTTCGGCGCGCGCAAAATGCAATTGCCTTCGGTGCTCGACTCTGCCGGGGTGATGAAACAGGCCGTCGCCTATCTCGAGCCGAAGATGGAGAAAAAAGCCGGCGGCTCGCAAAAAGGCACCATTGTTCTTGCCACGGTCAAAGGTGATGTGCACGACATCGGCAAAAATCTTGTCGACATCATTTTGTCGAACAATGGGTTCAAAGTGATCAATCTCGGCATCAAGCAGCCGGGCGACACGATCATCAAAGCGGCCCAGGAACACGAAGCCGACGCGATTGGACTCAGCGGTCTGCTGGTGAAGTCGACGCTCGAGATGAAATATGTGATCCAAGATTTGCAGCGGCAGAAGCTCGAATTTCCCGTAATCTGCGGCGGCGCAGCCTTGACGCGCAAATACGTCGAAGACGATCTGCGCCGCGAGTATGCCAACGCCGTTTTCTACGCCGAAGACGCCTTCGCCGGTTTGCACGTCATGGAGGATCTCATCACACCCGACGGAGCGCGCGAGGCTCGCCTGCGTGATGGCCGAACCGTAAAGGAATACGCCAAAGCGGTCGTGATAGATGAAGAAACCGGCCCGCTGTTCGCAGAACGCAGCGCTGTGGTCAGTGACGCGCCGAATATTCCCAAGCCTCCGTTTTGGGGCGTGCGCGTCAAAAGCTACGATGTCCGCGATGTGTTTCCCTACATCAACGAAACAGCGCTTTTTAAGAATCAATGGCAGCTGAAAACCGCGTCCCAAGCCGATTACGTTCGCCTGGTGGATGAGAAGTTTCGTCCGATCAAGAAGAAGTTGGAAGATGAAGTTGCCGAGTCCGGATTATTTGAACCGAAAGTCGTCTCGGGATATTTTCCCTGCCAGGGCGATGGCAACGATGTAATTGTGTATGAGGCTTCGAGCTCGGAGTCGTCGGCATCGAGCCATCCCGGGAAAGAATTACTGCGGTTTACTTTCCCGCGCCAGCGTGAAGGACGCCGCCTGTGCATTTCCGATTTTTTTGCCCCGAAATCCTCCGCAAAGAGCGACGTGATTGGCCTGTCCCTGGTGACCATCGGACCGAAAGCGTCTGTCGAAACGCAGCACCTGTTTGAGGGCGGCGAATACACAAAGTATCTGTATCTGCACGGGCTGAGTGTGGAAACCGCCGAAGCTCTCGCCGAACTGCACCACAAGACCATGCGTGAAGAGCTGGGAATCGCCGGCGAAGATTCGCCGCATATCCGCGACTTGTTCCACCAGAAATATCGGGGATCACGATACTCGTTCGGCTATCCCGCATGCCCCAATCTCGAAGACCAAACCAAGCTTTTTGCCCTCCTCAAGCCCGAAGAAAATGTCGGCGTGCGCTTAACTTCTGGCTTTCTTCTTGAACCCGAACAAAGCACGTCGGCGATCGTCGTGCATCACCCGTCAGCGAAGTATTTCGTAGTCTAGTTGTTGTCGTGGAAATGTAGTGCCAACACGAAGCGCGACAAACCGCATCTGAACGACATGATTCGCAAACTCCAATCCGGAAAATTCCGCCTTTACTCCCGCAAGAAAGACGCAAAGACAGGAAAGCGCAAAAACCTGGGAACATTTTCCTCGTTGGCCGCGGCAAAAAAGCACGAGAGAGCTGTTCAATATTTCAAACGCGCGGGCTAGAACGTTGTCTGCAACCGCAGCATATAGGTTCGCGCGGGGCCGATGGCGTTGCCCGAGAAGAGCCCTCCGAAGTCGATCACTTCCAGCGTGTTGCTCAAGTTCTCGACATCGCCCTGAAACTGTACTGAGCGCTTCTCGTGCCGGTAGAGATCGATCCCAACCGAAGCATTCTGCGTGAAGTACGGAAGAATGCGGTCGCGATTGAAATTAAGGTGATTCACCACCACTTGACCGTATTCGGTGGCATATTGCTGCGGGGTCAAATCTGGCTGGAATGGTAGTCCGCTGTTGTAATCGCATCCCGAGGCAAGCCACATACGCGGGGCGACCCGATAGCGGACGCGGCCGCGGAACGTGTTCCGCTGGTCTTGAGAATCCGGAAAGTGTCCGGTAGTCGGATTGATCGCATCATCCCCCAGGAACAATCCGCCCGTTACTGGGAACCAAGCATTCCCTACGATGTAGGAATAGCTCGCGAAGCCGGAGAACCGCCCCCACTGCAGAAGTTCCAGCTTGCCTTCCGCGCCGTACAAAATGGCGTGGTCAAATGCGACGGGAAAACTGATCCCGGTGCTCAGAATCTGCGAGTCGTGGGCGTAATTGTTCACGTCGCGGCGGAACCCGTCCACGTCCAGCCTCAGTTTTCCGAAGAACGCTTTCGTGGCTCCCCATTCATAATAGTTGCCGTGAGAAGGCTGGACCGGCAATTGCAGTGCTGGAATGCTGGTGTCAATGGCCTCGGCAGCCGGAGAGCTGGCTAGAAGGATGTTCTCGAACGATGGTGTCTGGAAGATGCGGTCATAGGAGAAGTGCACATTCAGACCAGCGAAAGGGAAATAGCGGGAAACGGCGAGACGGGGGCTGACCGCATTCTGGTTCAACAAGAGTTGGTAGTGATCCCAGCGGAGACCGGCATTGACCGTCCAATTCCCGAGGCGAATTAAATCCTGAACATAAGCTGCTTGTTCTAGATCCGGGCGGTGTCCGGTAAAAGTAAAGGTAATCGCTCCAGAATCCAATATCCCCAAATTGATCGGACATCGCGGATCGTTAGGATTTGCACAGTCTGGTATCGCGTAGCCGGTGTTTTCGTGCAGGAATATATTGTCGGACTCCACACCCGTTTTCCATTCCTGTCTACCGTGATGAACGGCCACGCTGCCGTTGAAATAAATCTCCTTGAAGTCGTTGTGCTGAGTAGCGATGAGCGGCCAGGAAGCCGGGTTGGAATAAAAGTCGACAGAGTTGTCCCGGGACATTCCCCTCAACGAGCCGATCGCATTGGAGGAAAAGATGTGCTGGTAGGAGACGCCCCCCATGGTTTCAAAGTTGTCGCCAGTCTGCTGCTGCCCTCCAGGAACAAAAATGCAATCGCTCGGCTCTTCGTCGGCAGGAACCGGTGGGCAGCCAAGGGTGTTGTCCGCATTCGGCAGATATGAGCCGTTTTCCTGTACCAGCTCGTTGGGAATTTGATAGCGCGCGAGTTCATGACGGACCATCAGAGTCAGGCGGTCTTTGGGGCTAAGGTCGCGCTCGAAGCTGAAAGAGAAATCGGCTGTGGTACCGCGATTAGTAAAGTTCTCGGGAACCACCGGATTCAGATAATGCGCCGTCATATTACCCGAGGCGCTCGCTCCCACCGTGTTCTTTCCCCACGTATCCTGAACCCGCGCAAAAGCTCCGGCGGTATCGAAGCTGCCGCCCGAAAGCACAATATCTCCATGCATACCCGGCTGGCTGTCGTGCAAAGTATTCAGTTCGACGACGCCACCCATCTTGCGTCCGTACTCCGCGGGAATGCCAGCGGTGTAGATCGTCAGCGAATCCACGTCGTCCGCTTCGATTTCCGGTCCGAAGCTCGGAGATCGATTGTCAGTCAGCGGAATTCCGTCAACCACGAACTGCGTCTGATATTCCGACCCACGCGGATGCAACACGGCGTTTCCTTCATACAGCCAGCCGGGCTGCGAATTCACCAGATCCTGCAACGACCGCCCGGGCAGCGCGGTAAGGCGATCGGAGATTTGTTCCTGATCGATGTGATTCGATGAACCCGCGCGTTCCGGATCGAGAAGCGTGGCCTCGGCAGTCACATTAACGGCAGTGCTGACCGCCGCTATATTCAGCCTAACCAAATATTCGGTTGGCAATTCCGAGTGAATTTCGATGACACCTTCATACGGAGAAAACGATTCGCCTTGAACCTGCAGGCGATACCGGCCAAATGACAAGTTGCGCACGGCGAGTTGGCCGTCCTCGTCGGTCGAAAGC
>JASHTD010000481.1 GCA_030040725.1 Candidatus Sulfotelmatobacter sp.
ATTCACCGTGGTCGTCTTCCGCTCAGATCTGAAAGATGTGGGCGATGTTCGCCGGCTCACGGGGCGCCTCATCGAAATTCACGGACCGGTAAAGCTGTATGACGGCCGGGCGGAGATCATCCTGAAGCGGGTGAGCCAACTCACCGGCGGATCCACCCTGATTCCGCCGCTACTCAAGGAATATGATGTGGAGAAGCAAGGACACTACAGCGCCGGGAACATTCACCCGACCAAAAAGCCGGCAAAAACGTATCCAACCATTGCCCCCTCTGCCACCTATGGAAATGAGGCAGATGTTGAGCCACAATAAAGAGGCACCCGCGGCATCCGCTCATACCATTCCCTTCCTCAATTCCGCCAGCGGATATTTCGTCCCGCGCCAGACTATGCCATCGTTCCGCAATGTAAGAACCATGGATCGCAGCAGCGTGTAGGTAAATAGCGCGGTGCTGATCGGGTGCAAGAGAAAGTAATAAGCCGGAACCCGTGACCGCCAGGACATTCCTACATAAATGGAGAACATCGATAGCAACGCAATTGCATAGGGCAACCGCTGCCAGCCATGAGCAAACCAAATCCCCAAAAATGGCATGAGGTTGAGAAACACCAGGCCAAAGGCCGAGATCACCGTGCGCCACCACTGAAACGACAAGACCGCGAAAAAATTCTTCGTTAGATTGTCGACTACTCCCATCGCGCCGCGCGCCCAGCGAATCGAAATCAGATCGCCGCCGAAGACGTTCCTCTGAGCGAAGCCAGCATTCTTCACCACCTTGCCCAGCTTCATATCGTCAACCACTTCCATGCGCAGCGTCGCATAAGTACCGATCGCTTCATACGTGCTCCGGCGAATCAAATTGAATGCGCCGACTCCCATATGGTCGCGCGCCTTCGGATCGGCGACTTTCCACGGCCGGTGCCCGAACACAAACATGGTCTGAAAAAAGGCAATCATCATGTATTCACCCGGAGTCTTCATGATCATCTGCGGAAAGAGCACGACGTGATCGGCCTTCTCCGCTTCCGCATAGGCCAAAGCCCGGCGAACCGAATCGGGCTTCAACAGGACATCTGCATCAGTAAACAAAAGCCATTCGCCGTCTGCTTCATTCGTTGCCGTCCACATCGCGTGCGTTTTGCCAAGCCAGTCCGCTGGCAGTTCACGGTGGTGGATCACGCGCAAAAGTTCCTTGTCGGGGTGCCCCAATTCTCGCTGTTGTTGCGAGAAGTGGGATCTCATCGCCTCCATGATTTCGCCAGTGCGGTCGGTCGAGCGGTCATTGACCGCGATAATCTCGTAATTTTCGTAATCAAGCTGCAGCAGGCTTGCCAGGCAAGCTTCGATGTCATGCTTTTCATTTCGCGCGGGCACAATGATCGAGACGCGCGGATTACCGAAAGGAGAGACGGGATTGCGATTCCACTCCGGACGTGAAACGTCCGCTACGCTCGGCATTCCGATGGCGGCATCGACAATGCGGGAGAACCACGCTAGCGCAAGAACGATTCCTGCGATCCAGTAAAAATAAGCCATTTCGGCTAGCTCTTCCCCGCTTGTCCGCCTTCGATCCGGGCGTCTCCGATTCGCGCGTCTTTCATTCCCAGCACGGGCGCAAATTTCATCCCGTAGAACAGTATGGCAGAGGAAGCGATCATGGCGATCACCGGCAAAATGAAGGCGGATTGCAGCGTGCGCTTATCGGCCACGTAGCCCATTAAGGTTGGTGAAGGCACGTCGCCCAGCAGATGAAAAACAAAAATGTTTACCGCCAGTGCCGTGGCACGAATGTTCGCATCCACGGAATTGATCACCGCCGCATTCAGCGGCGAAGTGTTGAGCAGCAGGAAGAATGCCGCCACGGCAATCGCCGGAATCATCGCCGGACCACGCATGAACAGCGCCACGATCATGAACGGCACACCCAGCGCCATGCTCGCCGCCGAAACGAAATAATAAGAGCTCTTCATGAGCGGCAGGAGATAGTCTCCCAGCCAGCCGCCTGCCAGCGACGCGATAATTCCATCAACAACAATGATGATGCCGAACATGAAATTCGCCGACTCGAGCGAATATCCCCGCGCCCTCGAAAGAAATGTTGGCATCCACACCTGGATCCCGCCCAGGGCAAAGGTCATCATGGCCATGCCCAGCGTCGAAGTCCAAAATGCAGGATTGCGCGCCAGTCCCCGAATGGTTCCGCGCTCGGGTGTGTTCTCCTCCGTGTCGAACTGTCCGCGCTCCGGTTCGCGCAAAAACAAAACCGCCAGCGCCAGCAGGAATCCAGGGAACGCCGCAATGTAAAAAGGAAATCTCCACCCATGAGTCGGACTGAGGTGCCCGCCCAGCAGGTATCCGGCTGCCGTCCCTACCGGAATCGCCAGGTAGAACACGCCCAGGATTCGCCCCCGCTGCTCCTCCGGAAGCAAATCGGCAACAAATGTGGGAGCGATGGTCACAAACGTCGCTTCGCCGATCCCAACGAGTGTATGGCGAATTAGCAGTTCGGTGTAGTTGTGCGTGACCGCCGTGAGCAGCGTTAGCGCGCTCCAGAAAATTGCCCCGATAACGATGATGATTTTTCGCGAATAGCGGTCGGCAAGCGGTCCCACAAATGGCGCAGCGACCATATAGAAGAGCAAGAAAGCGCTGGTAAGATAGCCCACCTGCGTATTGCTCAGGTGAAATTCGCTTTGCACCAGCGGTTGCACGGCAAACAGCACCGAGCGGTCAATGTAGTTGAGCAGATTCAGCGCGGTGAGAAGAAGCAGCGCTATGTAAGGATGGGATTTCGCCGAGCTCACGGGAGAAGCGAATATAGCATGAGACGAATCATAACGTTTGACATTAATAACGTTATTCGTTACTAATCTGAAGAGTGATCAGGAGTTTCGCCAATCGACCGACGGCGGAAATCTGGAGAACGGGAAAAACAGGAGGGTCGCCGCCGGCAAGCGTTGCGAAGCGGAAGCTTGCTATGCTCGACGGCGCAACCGCGTTGGACGATTTGAGATCCCCTCCTGCCAATCGCCTGGAAAAACTGCGCGGCGACCGGCAGGGACAATACAGGATTCGAATTAACGATCAATATCGAATCTGTTTCGTATGGCAAGGTCAGGATGCGTTTGAGGTTGAGATTACGGACTATCACTAGATATCCGGGCGGATTCACTTTGCGGAAAGGCCAATTGTGGGACACGAGATTACAAGAAAAGGCGCTCCGAACTGGCGTGTTCATCCCGGCGAAATCCTTCGCGAGGAATTCCTGAGGCCACTGGACATGTCGGCTTATGCCCTGGCGAAACATCTTCGTGTTCCTGTGCCCCGCGTGAACGATATTTTACTGGAGAAGCGAGGCATCAGTGCCGATACTGCGGTGCGTTTGTCGCGCTTTTTTGGGACTACCGAGCAATTCTGGCTCAATCTGCAGGGTGCCTACGAGATCAGGCGCGTGATGGAAGAACAAGCGCACGAGATCGAGCGCATCAAGCCGAGAGCCGCACCGACTCCTCGGTGATTTCGCGCAGATATGGCCGGCATTCGATCACCTAATTCTTTACTCTTTTTCGTCGTGGCCATTTGGCGATGATCGCTGTCGAAATTCCGCCACGCGGACGGAAGTCTCCCTTCACTTCCGCCCAGACCGGGTGGGCGCAGCGCACAACGTCTTCGAGCACGCGGTTCACCACGTTCTCCTGAAAAATTCCCAGGTTGCGGTAGGAGTGCAAATATTCTTTATAAGACTTGAGTTCGAGGCACAGCTTCGCGGGTTGGTAGCGAAGGGTGATCACGCCGAAGTCGGGCAGGCCGGTCTTGGGGCACACGGAAGTAAACTCAGGATCGTCGATGACGATCTCGTATCCGGGAAATTGATTCGGCCAGGTTTCGATGTCAGGAAACTTGGCATCCAGGCCTGCGGCGGCATGTTCGGGAGTGTAGCGTGGCTGCTTTGCCATGAGGACATTCTAATGTTTCGGCGAAATTTCAGTCGCTCAAAGTAAGAACCCTCGCGCCGCAGACGCCGTCACAGCCCTTGAATTCAAACGCATCCGCCATCTGTGGCCGGCATCTAACTTAGCATCTGGAGAGCTAAAGCCTGGTTCTGCCGCATGGCTGCGGGTGGTAAATTAGTGCTTACAGTTATCGTTGCTGCATCCTGAAAAGATAATCGGTTGGCGACCAATCATAACTCGAATGGGCGGCCAGGAACGCATACTGGCCGCAAATGGATCGCGCTCGGCGCGCTGGTTGTGCTGGCTTTAATTCCGGTCTTCACGCGCCAGGGCCCGCTGCGCGTTCGCACTACTCAGGTGGAGCGGGGACCGATTCGCAGCCTCATTTCAACCAATGGCAAGATTGAGCCGATCAGCAATTTTGAGGCGCATTCCCCAGTGGCGACGACGGTCGAGCACATTTATGTAAAGGAAGGGGATCGGGTTCGGAGAGGTCAGCTCTTATTGCAACTGGATGACGCCGATCTGCGCAGCCAGGCGGCGCGCGCCCAAGCTCAGATCAAAGCGGCGCAGTCGGATCAGGCCGAAGTCACAACCGGCGGAACCCGTGAAGAGGTTCTTACCTTGGATTCGCAACTTATCAACGCCCGCAACACGGTCGCCTACGATCAGCGCAACTTGCAGGCTTTGCGCGGTCTGGAACAGGAGGGGGCAGCTTCGCCCGGCGAGGTGAAAGCAGCGGAAGATCAACTCCAGCGCGCCCAAACCGATCTCGCATTGTTACAGCAGAAAAAGAAGGACCGTTATTCGCAGCCGGAAGTTGCGAAGGTTCAGGCGCAAGGATCGGAGGCCCAAGCCGTATACGCGGCCGCGGAAGATTCCCTGCAGAAATCCACTATACGCGCGCCGTTTGATGGAGTCGTTTACTCGCTTCCGGTTAAGCAAGGCGCCTATGTTCAAACTGGCGATTTGCTTCTGCAGGAAGGCGATCTTTCCAAAATGCTGGTGCGGACGTTTGTCGATGAACCTGATATCGGCCGCCTCGCTGCGGGACAAAAAATTGAAGTCACTTGGGACGCGGTGCCCGGCCGGATATGGGATGGCGTCGTCACGACGGTTCCCTCTGAGATCAAGCTGCACGGCGCGCGTAATGTAGGAGAAATCACCTGCACGCTCGATAATCATGACCGGCGGCTTTTGCCGAACGTCAATGTGAGTGTCACCATCATCACTGCGGAACACAGCGACGTGCTCACCCTCCGGCGCGAAGCGGTTCACATGGACGATGCGAGGCCATATGTTTATGAGGTCGAGGACGGGCATTTGAAACGCCAGGATGTTTCAGTTGCGTTGCAGAATCTGACACGAGTCGAAATTACCAGCGGGCTGCCGGATCAAGCGGTAGTTGCCTTGTCGTCGGTCGATCCGACCAAGTCGCTTAGCAACGGTGCTCGCGTGAAAGTGGTGCAATAGAGTCATGGAGCTGTTCAATTCAATGTTGCGTTCTTATTTTCATCGTAAGCCACAGAGCGCCGCGTGGCGTGTACGCTGGATGCTGGCGGCGCTGGCATTGTTGATAGCCTCAATTGCCTTTGCTTCGGAAACGCCGCAGGATCTTCTGGCCGCCGGCCGCGTCGATCAAGCTGTGCAAGACCTTAACCGGCAAATCGAGCAATCGCCCAGCGCCGAATCCTACAATCTGCTGTGCCGGGCCGAGTTCGAACTTGGCGCGTGGGATGCTGGCATTCCCAATTGCGAGAAAGCCACTGAACTCGCTCCCGACAACGCGCTCTATCATCTTTGGCTAGGGCGCATCTACGGTGAAAAAGCCGACCACGCCGGTTTGATTCACGCCGTCGGTCTGGCAAAAAAAGTTCGTGCCGAGTTTGAACGAGCCGTTGCCTTCGACCCCAACAGCTGCGAAGTTCGCACCGATCTCGCGGAATTTTATCTGGAGGCGCCGGGCATCATCGGTGGAGGCGAGGACAAGGCGCTCGCCCAGGCCGATAAGATCGAATCGCTGAATCCGGCAATGGCGGATTGGGTCAAGGCGCGGCTGGCAGAGAAAAATAAAGACCGGGCGACTGCCGAGCGCGAGTATAGGGCTGCAGTCATCGATAGCCATGGCGGAGCGCGCGAATGGCTTAATCTTGCGGGCTTCTACAGCCGCAAAGGACGATTGGATGACATGGATCGTGCCCTGCGCTCACTTGAAACCAGCCGCTCGCATCATCCCGCGGCACTGGCCGATGGCGCCAGCGTCATACTGCGCACCGGAAGAAATTATGCACTGGGCATTCGGCTCCTGCGGCGTTATCTCTCCACCAAGACAGTCGAAGAAGCTCCCGCGTTCAAGGCGCACGTGATGCTCGGAGAGTTGTTTGAGAGGGAAGGCAACACGTCTGCCGCGGCCGCGGAGTATCGCACCGCTTTGAGCATGGCTCACAATTACACGCTGGCGCAGGATGGGTTGAAGCGGCTAGCTCAATAACACGCCTTTCGATCTTCATAAAGAATCGCCGGTCAGTTCGGGTAACCACTTGTGACCTCCGTACGCGTGGATAAATGGCTTTGGGCTGCCAGGTTCTTCAAGACGCGATCTCTGGCTGCGCGGTCTTGCGCCCTTGGCAGGATTCAATGCAATGGGCAGCCCGCCAAGGCTGCGCGGGAAATCCGTTCGGGCGATATGCTGCGTGTCACCAATGACGGCGGAGATTTCGAGATCGTTGTGCTGCTTCTCAGCGAAACTCGGGGGCCAGCTTCGGTGGCGCAAACCCTTTATCGCGAAACTGACACCAGCCGCGAGTTGCGGCAGAAAGTCATCGCCGAGAGGAAAGTGATGAGGCAATTCGAAGTGTTACCCGCCGGCAGACCGTCAAAGCGCGACCGCCGCAGAATTATCCAGTTCAGGGGCCGCGCCTGAGGGCAGGCCCGAAACCCGCGAGATCAGCGTCTGTCACCGAGGGTAGAATCGAGTGGATGAACAAATCCCGCGCACGCTTTTTCGTCCGAATCTTATCGCTCATGCTCACGCTGGCGCTGCCAGCCGTCGCGCTTGAGAACCTTCACGCCGTTGCCCAGGCCGTTGATGAGCACTATAACCACCTGCACACTTTGCAAGCGCAGTTCACCGAGATCTACCGGGGATTGGGCGCGGAGCGGACCGAAACCGGCACCCTGTGGCTGGAGAAGGGTGGGCTGAAAAAACCTGGCAAGATGCGCTGGGAATATCGTTCTCCACAGGACAAGCTGTTTGTCAGCGATGGGAAAGATGCGTGGTTCTACGTCCCTGCGGACCACCAGGCACGCCGAACGGGGGCCAGCAAGCTCAACGACCTTCGTTCTCCACTGGAGTTTTTACTGGGTAAGACGCAGCTGGAAAAGGAGTTACAAGGTCTGTCATTCGCCGCAGATAAGACGCCGCTGAACCCGGCAGATGTTCTGCTGCGGGGAGTCCCACAGGGCTTGGCCGACCAGATCAGCGAAATGCTGCTGGAAGTGAACCCTCAGCGCGAGATTGTGCGCATCCAGATGCAAGGAGTGGATGGGTCTGTGACTGAATATCGCTTTGCTGATCAGAAGGCCGATGTAACTCTCCCCGCTCGGTGGTTCCAGTTCAAACCACCTGCCGGGACAGAAACGATCGAAGGCTTGGAGTAGAGATCGAACGACTCTGCCTATGGACCCTCGACGTAGCAATCTGGAGGATCAAGCAATTCCGACGCATCAATGCTCACGCTGGTATTAGCATCATATGTTACTGATATACAGAGTGTTAGATTTACATCCGAGAGTTCGGATATGGCCGGAAACAAAACCTGGCTGCGTTGCTCATTCTGGTTACTTGGGATACTAAAAGGGCTCTAACTTGTTGCAACGGGAGGCTCGGGACCAAACTTGCAATGCTAAACTGAGCAGTCGCGGTTTGCGGAAATCCAGGGGCGGTCCCTGCCAAAAAGATCTGACCGATGGCGGAATTCGTAGTAAAAATCGCCGACGAACGCGGGCACACCCATCAGCAGGTGGAGCACGGCTACTCAATCGCGGAAGTGCGCGACCGGTTCGCCGCGCAGGGATATCTCGTCCATTGGGTCAAGCCTCAGGGAATGCTCTCCGGCTTGACCATGCGGCGTGCGCGCAAGCTCAAGCAGAGTTCTTTTCTGGTCTTCAACCAGCAATTCCTCACGCTCATTAAAGCCGGGCTTCCCATCCTGAATGCTCTCGAACTGCTGATCAAACGGCAAAGGGACGCCAACCTCCGGCAGATTCTGGAGAATGTCCGCGAGCGCGTGAAGGGCGGCGAGCTGCTTTCCGACGCGTTTGCCACTCACCCCGCAGTGCCGAGAATTTATACCACCACGCTGATGGCAGGTGAAAAGAGCGGCAACATCGACGAAGTGCTCACGCGCTACATCAATTTCCAAAAGATGACCATGAGCTTTCGGAAAAAGCTGCTGGTGTCTTTGATTTATCCCACGCTGCTAGTGAGCGTGGTCACCATCATGGTGATGTTTCTGTTCACCTATGTTGTGCCTAAGTTTGCCGAACTGTTCAATAGTCTGGATGCGAAACTGCCGTCAATCACACTGTTCATGCTCGCGGTGGGCGTCAACGCGCAGAAATATCTTCCTATTTTCGCGGTCGTAGCTGTGCTGGGCGGTTTTCTGTTCTGGCAGTGGAGAAAAACCGATCGCGGCGGCGATCAGATCGACCGCGTAATTCTGAGCCTGCCGTTGCTGGGCGATATCCGCTTAAAGCACCAGGTCGCAACCTTCTCCCGTATGCTGGCGACCCTGTTGCAGGGGGGCTTGCCCCTGGTGCCCTCGATGGAAACTGCAGGTTCGTCGATGTCGAGCCGGCGCATTCTGAAAGGCGTGGACCGCGCCAGCGTGAGAGTCCGCGAAGGTCAAGGATTAGCCGCGAGCCTGGAAGAACAGAAGATTTTCCCGGATCTGGCAGTTGAGATGCTTGAAGTTGGCGAATCTACCGGCGCCTTGCCCGCGATGTTGAATTCGGTTGCCGAATTCTACGAAGAAGATGTGCAGACGGCGCTGAGCGCCGCAATGGCGCTCATTGAGCCTCTCATTTTAATTATCATGGCGATTTTCGTAGGCGGGGT
>JASHTD010000482.1 GCA_030040725.1 Candidatus Sulfotelmatobacter sp.
GGCACTCAGACGGTGAACGGCAGTGTGAGTGCAGCCAGCTTCAATATCGGGACGAGTACATTCGCCTTCGGCTCAGTCTCCAGCCTCAATGCTTTTCTTGGATTCGCTGGGAATACGACGACCACGGGCACCGACGACACCGGCACCGGCTATCAGGCGCTCCACTCGAACACGTCGGGCTATCTTAATACGGCCAACGGCTACAAAGCACTCGCCGCCAACACCCTGGGCTCCGCGAACACGGCTAGCGGTGCCCTAGCGCTCGCCGTCAACAGCTCGGGCACCGACAACACGGCCAGCGGCTACAAGGCTCTGGCAGACAATACCACCGGCAGCTTCAACACCGCTGCTGGCGCGCAGGCACTCCTGGCGAACAGCACGGGCGCAGATAACACGGCCAGCGGCTACGGGGCGCTGCAGGGGAACTCCACGGGCGGCTCCAACTCCGCGCACGGCTTCGAGGCGCTTCTACATAACACGACTGGAGGCGGCAACACCGCCAGCGGCTACTGGGCTCTCCTGGACAACAACACGGGATCGAACAACACGGCCAGCGGCTCCCGAGCGCTTTCCATGAACACTACGGGGGCAGAAAACACGGCCGTCGGTTATTCTTCCGGTCAGGCGACTGACGGTTCTGCCATCTCTGCCAACAACAATACTTTCCTGGGCGCTGGCTCCGCTGTCTCCACCGGCACGCTCGCGAATGCCACGGCTGTCGGCTCCAATGCCGAGGTCGCAGCGAGCAACGCGCTCGTGCTCGGCAGCATCACGGGGATCAACGGCGGGACGAGCGTCAATGTCGGTATTGGCACGACTACCCCGCTTTACACGCTGCACGTTGTCGATAACGGAAGCAATAGCACCGGTATCGCCGGAATCTCCAACATCGCCGGCGATAATGCCATTTATGGCAACAACACGGCGACTTCCGGGGCGGGCAATGGCGGATCGTTCGTCAGCTCTAGCCCAGGTGGCTCCGGCGTAGTAGGTGAGAACTTGGCGACGTCGGGCGCGGGTTACGGCGGAACCTTCATCTCCAATAACACCACGGGTGCTGCGGTTTATGCCAGAAACAACTCCGGAGGCACGGCCGGACAATTCCTGGGTAATGTCAGCATAAGCCCGGGCACCCTTTCCGTGATCAACGCCGGAGGCACGGCCGGACAGTTCCAGGGCAACGTCACTATAAACCCGGGCACTCTCGCCGTCGGCGGCGACACATCCATGAGCCACAACCCGCACATGAGTTTCTCCACCACATGGGTCGGTAGTTTGTGCCGCGCCGGGTTAGAAGATTGCCTCACCCAATACGGCGCGCCGTGGGGAGGATTCGTTCCCGATTACAACATTCTGATCACCCGTATGTCCGTTACGCTCAACGAGGCCATCAGTACGACTTGCTCCGCCAACGTTTATGTCGACGACAAAACTGCCGGCAATACTCTGGCAATCGTTCCTCTCGCCACAGGCACGAACTTCGTGGATACCGGGACACTCTCAATCACAGTCCCTGCAGGGCACTTCATCACTGTGTATCCCATTACAGCTTGCGGCGATATAGGGGTTTCCTGGGGCGGGGATGTTTATATCAACACGCAATACGTGATGCAGTAGGAATTGGGATGTTTGGGATTTGCCGATGACTCCGCACGGCTCGCCGAAAATAATTCCGGCGGTGGATGACAGTGTTTTGGCAGATTTCCCGCTTAAGAAGGCTAGTACAGGGGGGTTCTCATGCAGCGCCACACTCGCTCGGCTGTGATCGCCGGTTTATTGGCCCTAAGCTTTCTCGCTCTGACTCTTTCCGCCGCAGCCCAGACTGCAGCGCCGACTTCGTCCGTGAGTTCGGCCGCTGCCCAGGTGCCGCCGGTGATTCAGTTCTCCGATGTCGCCACCGATGCGGCGGGCAGCCCGCTCACCGGCTCCGTCGAGATCACCTTCTCGCTCTACAACAACTCCCAGGGTGGTGCGTCCCTCTGGTCGGAAACACAGAATGTAACTCTGGGCAGCTCCGGGCAGTACGCGGTGTATCTTGGAATCACCAAGCCGTTGGGTGTGCCCCTCAGTTTATTCACCAGCGGTGAAGCACACTGGCTGGGCGTGCAGATCGCGGGTCAAGCAGAGCAGCCGAGGGTGTATCTGGTCAGCGTACCCTATGCAATGAAGGCGGGAGACGCGGCGACCATCGGTGGATTGCCGCCCTCGGCCTTCGTCATGGCCAACCCGGCGATCGTGGCGGCTTCTTCATCGGGAGGAACAACGCCCCTCGCCGCGGGGATAGCGAACCTGGCTCAGTCTTCCAAAGCCAGCCGCCCCCCAACCGATACCGCAAACTACGTCCCCATCTTCACGGATGAAGCTGGCGACCTTACCAACTCAATTATGTCGCAGTCGGGAACGACAGGCATCACGGTGGGCGGAAACCTAACCATTGGAGCAAGCAACAGCTTCTTTATCGGGGCCGATCCTTTCGCCTTCGGCTCTTACGCTAACCAGAACGCGTTCTTCGGTTTTGCTGGAAATGCGACGACCACCGGCACCGGTAACACCGCTGTGGGGGTCACGGCCCTCGAGGTTAACACCACTGGCCGCTATAACAACGCCATCGGCGACGAGGCGTTGCAGGCCAACACCACCGGCATCCAAAACAACGCCATAGGGCTGAAGGCACTGCTCATGAACAAGACTGGATCCTACAACGTAGCCATTGGCGGTGAGACGCTTGTGAACGGTAGCGGGGGCACATACAACGTCGCCATCGGCTACCAGGCGCTTAACGCCGGCGCGTCGGCGTTCAGCAATACGGCCGTCGGATACGACGCAATGGAGAGCAACACCACCGGCTTCGAGAACACGGCTTACGGATCGGCTGCGCTCTACTCCAACACTACGGGCAAGAATAATACGGGCATTGGCTACGGCGCCGGTCCGGGTATCGGTAACCTGAGCAACTCCACAGCCATTGGCGCCTTCGCGGAGGTTGACGCGAGCAACGCCATCGCCCTCGGTGGTACCGGCCCCTATGCCGTCAGCGTCGGCATCGGCACCTCGACCCCCGGTGCCACGCTGGATGTGCAAGGTTCAGGCAACTTCACCGGCGCGGTCTCATTTGGCGGAACTACCGGCACAGCGACGCTCGCCGGGGACACCGGCGGCGACTTAACCGAAACCATACCGGGAAACCTGAAGGAGACTGTCGACGGCGATGTCGCGGAGAATGCGGAAGCGTGGTCGATCTCGGCTCCGTTGATGTCGCTTGGGTCTGGCACCACCGCACAAATGACGCTCACTGCCAGCTCTATCCTGACCATTACAGCTCCCCAAGTGGTCATTACTGGAACCCAAACCTTCAACGGACCGATCAGCGCCACCAGCTTTAACATCGGAACCAATCCGATTGCCTTCGGCACCTACGGCAGCTTTAACGCGTTCCTTGGATTCGCCGGGAATTCAACGACCACGGGCACCAGCAACACTGGCACTGGCTATCAGGCGCTCAAAGCCAACACCTCTGGCTACCTCAATACGGCCACCGGCTATCAGGCGCTTGCCGC
>JASHTD010000483.1 GCA_030040725.1 Candidatus Sulfotelmatobacter sp.
TCGGAAGTAAAAAGAATGCGGTTCTTTGTGGTTGAAGTTGCGGCCAAGATTTTACTCTCCTTAGAAATTGCTCTGGGCTTTCAATGCTTTTCAGCAATGATGGCGGGAGTTTGGAATGCAGTCGCGTAAAGAGCGGAACTGCAAAGGCCAATCATACTATCGGGTTTTGGGGCAGCGCAAGCATTATTGGCCGGAAATCCACCCGCAGGGAAGGCTAGCAGCGGGGATCGCGCGCTCCAATGACTTTGGGGTTAACTGCAGTAGAGTGAATTAAATAGCGGAAATTGGGTGGTGGGTGGGAAGCGAGGACGAGAATGTCTCGGGTTCAAATCTGGTGGGGGAAAACCCCATTTTGGGGAAAGGATGGGCCAACCCCGCCTCAGGGCAGGCTCTGTCGCAGAAAGCGGGACCTTCGGCAGCCTCCGGCCGCGGCCTTGTTTGTCTGTGACGAGTGAACGTGAAAATCCCCGCCCAAGCGAAGCCCATTCGGCTTCGCTCAGGGCAGGCTTTGGACGGGGCACCCTCGAAAGATATAACCGACCGATTAGCGTGGGCGAGCCCCAACACACCTGGTTATCGAGGGAAAAGTAACAAATTTTCTTTCCTGTGCCAGTCCATTATGCTACCGTGCTTGCCGCACGTTTGGGCTTGAAAGCTCACCAGAGACTTTGGTCCTATGCGTGAAATTCTTTCTTGTTTCGTTACCAGCTTCCCCCCGGCTTTTTTCGCTAATTCAAATGGAAGATAGGTGCTCTGCATGGGGTGACCCCGACGCAAAGAGTTGCGTGGGGTGAGGAGGAATTTCAATGAAGCGCCACTTCGTCCGGATAATGGCGGTGCTGTGTCTATTGAGCTTTTTCGGGGAGGCGCAGAATAGCAGCAATAGTTCCGCTTCCGTTTCGGTTCCGCCGGTCATTCAATTCACTAACGTTGCCAGCGATGAAGGTGGAACGCCACTGACTGGCACGGTCAGCATTACTTTCTCTCTGTATAACACTGCGGTCGGCGGGCAGGCGCTGTGGAGTGAAACGCAGAGCGTGCAGCTTGGCAATGCGGGCCAGTATTCGGTCTATCTGGGACTGACGCAAGCCAACGGATTGCCGACGAATCTGTTCATCAGCGGGCAGGCGCAGTGGCTGGGAGTGAAGATCGAGAGCCAGCCGGAGCAGGCGCGCGTGTTTCTGGTGAGTGTGCCGTACGCGATGAAAGCGGGAGACGCGGCCACCGTGGGAGGATTGCCGCCGTCGGCTTTCGTTATGGCAGCCACTGGATCGGTAGGCGGCAGCAGTTCCGTATCTTCATCGGCGGGGAGCAACTCTTCGTCGGATTCTTCGCTTCCACCCAACGGCGCGATTACGGGCGCGGGTACGGTCGACTTCATCCCGATGTGGGACACGACTTCAGACATCGTCGACTCGGTGCTGTTCCAGTCAGGGACAAAGATCGGCATCAATACGACAACTCCAGCCTCGACTCTGGACATCAAGGGCAGCAGCACGGTGCGCGGCACATTGAACCTGCCGGCGACGGGCACGGCAACGTCTAGCGGCGGTTTCAATTCGCAACCGATCACGCAGGTGGCCTCGGCGTTCAACAGCAGAACGGCCGTGAATCAGACGTTCGAGTGGCAGGCCGAGCCGGTGAACAATAACACCAGCGGCGCGAGGGGCACCTTGAACCTGCTGTTTGGGCAAGGGGTGAGCAAGCCCTCGGAAACGGGTCTGAGTATTGCCAGCAACGGACAGATTACATTCGCTCCCGGACAGGCTTTTCTCGGCGCAGGCACGGTGACGAGCGTGGCGAGCGGGACAGGATTAACCGGGGGTCCGATCACAAGCAGCGGAACACTGCAGATCGATCCGACAGTCGTACCCGAACTCAACGCCGGCAGCAATAACTTCGCCGGCAGCATCACGGCAAGCAGCTTCACGGGAAATGGCGCGGGCTTGACGAATGTGAACGCAGCCACGCTCAACGGGCTTACTTCGAGTGCGTTTGCACCGGCAGGCACGTACGCGACGCTGGGCGCGAACACGTTCAATGGGACACAGACGGTCACCGGAGCGGTGAGCACAACCACCGGCTTCCAGATCGGTGGTGTTCCGTTTGATTACGGCACCGTCGCGGACCTTAACGCCTTTCTGGGCTTTGCGGGAACTTCAACGGCAGCGCAAAACCTCACGGGAGTCGGTGTCGGAGCGTTAGCTTCCGACGTCGGTGACGTCACCGGGAACGGCTGGTGGAATACCGCGGTGGGTGCGAGGGCCCTGAAATCGAATAACTTTAGCGGTACACCATATGGCCCATCGGCCGCCCTCAATTCCGCTCTGGGATACGAGGCGCTTTACAAGAACATCACTGGCAGCTACAACACCGCGGCCGGAACCGAAGCTCTCTACTACAACATCACTGGCGGATATAACACCAGCCTCGGCTTTCTTGCCGGAACCGATTCCAGCACGACCAACCTTAATAACGCCACGGCGATCGGCGCATTTGCAGACGTATCTCAAAGCAACTCCCTAGTGCTGGGCGCGATCTCAAACAAGAACGGCTGCACGTCCTCGAACAACTGCACCAGCGCCAACGTCGGCATTGGCACCACCGCGCCTGCCTACGCGCTCGACGTGTATGGCACCGGCCACTTCACGCAGGCCGTGACATTTGGCTCGCCGGTGAACTTTGCCAGCGGGCAAACCTTTCCCGGAGCGGCTGAGCTAACAGGGACAAACACGTTTACCGGCAATCAAACGGTAGACGGCGCCGAGACAGTGAACGGAAATGAGGCGGTGAACGGCAATCTGACCGTCACGTCAGGCGCGAACCCTACCGTGAGTATTGGCACTTTGACGACTGCGGGGACGTTCGACCTGTACGGCACTGAGACGGTGACCGGAAGTGAGACGCTGAATGGAAGTGTGATCGTGAATGGAAGTGAGATCCTGAACGGAACTGAGTCGCTGACCGGCAATTTGGATCTGACGGGCCAATTCCCCATCGTCAGCATCGGTGAATCGAGCTTTCCGGGCATCCTCGCGATTGGGGGCACTGCGTTCGACTACGGGTCAACGGGCACGGAGAACGCCTACCTAGGCTTTGCCGGGAGCGGTTCCCTGCTTTCCTCCGGGCAGCAAAATACAGGCGTAGGATTTCAGGCGCTTTTGTCCAACACAGCGGCTGGGTCGTCGGGCGGGTTTAACACGGCCATTGGGTCCGAGGCGCTTTATGCAAACACCTCGGGCGGCCACAACACGGCCAGCGGCGCGAACGCTCTTCTTGAAAACAACACAGGTAGCTACAACACGGCCACCGGCGTATCCGCCCTTTATTCCAACACCTCCGGCGGCGTCAATACCGCCGTCGGAAACCAGGCGCTCTTCTCCAACATAACAGGCAGCAGCAACACTGCTACCGGTGACTACGCCCTTGACGCCAACACCACGGGCAGCTACAACACGGCCAACGGATACGCAGCATTTAACTACAACACCGCGGGCAGCGGAAATACCGGCCTCGGCTACCTGGCCGGACCCGACTCGACCGTCGGCACGATTAACAATGCCACTGCTGTTGGCGCGTACGCCGACGTTACCCAGAGCAATTCCCTCGTGCTGGGCGCGATCACGGGTCAGAACCAATGCACCAGTTCCAGCACTCCTCCTTGCCAGGGCGTAAACGTGGGTATCGGCACAACGGCGCCAAAATACACGCTGCACGTGGTCGATAACGGATCGGGGGGCGCTGGCATCGGGGTCGTCTCGAGCATCGTCGGCGATAGCGCCGTTTATGGCCGGAACACGGCGACCTCGGGCACAGGCACAAACGGAGGGTCGTTCTACACTTCCAGCCCGCAGGGAGCCGCAGTCGTAGGCGTCAACCAAGCGAGCGATTCGGTAGCCGCGTACTTCGGCGGAAACGTGACAATTACCGGCAATCTCAGCAAGGGCAGCGGCTCGTTCAAGATCGATGACCCGCTCGACCCGGCGAACAAATACCTCTATCACTCCTTCGTCGAATCGCCGGACATGATGAACATTTACAACGGCAACGTCACGACAGACGATCAAGGCCTGGCTGTCGTCCTGCTGCCAAAGTATTTCGAGGCCTTGAATCGCGATTTCCGTTATCAGCTGACTGTGATGGGCCAGTTCGCACAGGCCATCATCGAGCAGGAGGTGGCCGACAATCGGTTTGTCATACGGACGGACAAGCCGAATGTCAAGGTTTCATGGCAGGTCACTGGCATCCGACAGGACGCTTACGCGAAGGCGCACCCGGTTCCGGTGGAGGTGGAAAAGCCGGAGGATGAACGCGGCCACTACCTGCATCCGGAGTTGTTTGGCGCCTCTGAGCAGGACCGAATCGGACCTCCGCGTTGAAGCGGACTGCTGAAGTGAGCACTCGGTTATCTGGGCCTCTGTCCTGATGGTGCGAGCAAAAGCATTAAGGATGGACCGCCGGCCATTCGAGCAGATTAATTCAGTGCAGCCAGTTTGTCTGTAACGGGTAAACAGGAAAGTCCCCGCCCAAAGCAGAGCCCATTCGGCTTCGCTCAGGGCAGGCTTTGGACTGGGCGACCCCGGAAGTTATAACCGACGTGTTCGCCTGGGCCGGCCCCCAGACCAAAATCAAAGCCGGCGAGCCTCCATCTTTGTGCTTGCATAGCATGCCTGCAGTGCCTACAATGGATGCATGCAATACACAATCCGGAATGTGCCGGGCAGGCTGGACGAAGCGCTGCGCAGGGCTGCCCGCGAGCGGGGCAAGAGCTTGAACGAAATGGCGATTGAAGCTCTGGCCCGGGGAGCCGGGGTTACTGTGGAACGCGACCGGCAACGCGATCTCGGCGACATCGCAGGCACGTGGCGGAAAGATCCCGCTTTCGACGTCGCCCTGGCCGCGCAGGACACCATTGACGAAGAGATGTGGCGGTGAGGCTGGCGCTCGACACCAACCGCTACACCGACTTGTGCCGTGGCCATGCGCGGGTGGTCGAAACGGTCGAGCTCGCCGACGAAGTCTGGCTGCCCTTCGTCGTACTGGGAGAGTTGCGCGCCGGATTTGCTGTGGGCAGTCAGGGCCCACGCAACGAGGCTGTCCTGCGCAGCTTTCTACTGAAGTCGGGCGTGGGCGTGCTCTACGCCGACGAGCAGACCACACACCATTACGGCGCCGTGTATCGGCAATTGCGGAAGCAAGGCACGCCGATCCCGACCAACGATATGTGGATCGCGGCCCTCATTCTGCAACATTCGCTTGTCCTGTGTGCCCGCGACGCGCACTTTGACGCGCTGCTCCAGCTCCCGCGCGTGTAGGGAATCGAGGCGTCCTTGGTTTCGCGTGCTACCCACCCTGCGCAAAAAACGCACAAGGATGCACCCTCAAAAGTTGTAACCGACCTGTTAGTCCAGCCCCCATTAGATTGTAGGGATTCTTCGACGCGCGCTCGCGTGCGCGAGCGCTTGCTCAGAACGACAGGCGGGCAAGGCAGGCCTGGATTCGCCACGGATCGCGCTGCGCATTGCCTCCCGAATTTTTTTGTAAATATGCCTTGACACGTATATACTTGATGGAGTATATCAAAGGAATGGAATCGGCATTTGAAATTATTGCGGAGCCGAACCGGCGGGCGATCCTGAGCCTGCTGGTCTCGTCAGAACAGTCGGTGGGAGAGATCGAGCGGCAACTGCGGATGACGCAGCCGACCGTGTCGAAACACTTGCGAGTGCTGCGCGAGGCGGGTTTCGTGGAGTCGACCGTGGATGCGCAGCGCCGCCTTTACCGGCTGAGACCGGAACGATTTCAAGAGGTCGATGCGTGGCTGGCTCAGTTCCGGAAGTTCTGGTCGGCTCACATCGATGCTCTCGAACGCCACCTTGACCGTATGGGGCGTTTTCCATCAACCCCGGATCAGGCAACACCAGCGAAAAAGAAAACGAAAGAAAAGATGACGCGGCCCAAACCGCGCGGCAAAGGAGAAACGAAATGAAAATCAAAGTAACCAGCATCTATGTGGACGACCAGGCCAAGGCCCTGAACTTCTATACCGACGTACTGGGTTTTGCCAAGAAAGCCGACTTCAGCAACGGCCCGTACCGCTGGCTGACGGTGGCCTCGGCGGAGGAGCCGAATGGGACGGAGCTGCAACTGGCGTTGAACAACAATCCGGCGGCCAAGGCGTATCAGCAGGCGATCTTTCAACAGAATCAGCCCGCCATGATGTTCTTCACCGACGACGTCAAGGGCGACTACGAGCGGATCAAGGCCCGTGGGGCCGAGTTCACCATGCCGCCCACCGAGGTGCCGGGTTCGACGATTGCCATGCTGAAAGACACTTGCGGCAACCTGATTCAGCTTACGCAACTGGCACGCTGGTCAAATTAAGAGAATCAGTTAAGAAAATCAGCCGAGAAAATCAGCTAACGAGAATCAGGTTAAGGAGGAGAAAGTGAACGATCTCGCGCAGTACGAACCAGGGCCGGCCAGCGGCGCGCAGATACGAAAGGAAGGCGACAAGTGGACGCTCATTCTGATCCGCGAACTGCGCCACGCGCCGGAAAAAGTCTGGCAGGCGCTGACCGACCCGGCGCATGTGCGCGAGTGGGCTCCGTTTGTGGTGGATGGGAACCTGGGCACGGTTGGAGCGACGCTGAAGCTCACCTGGGTGGGAAACCCCATGCCGATCGAAACTAAAGTGACGCGAGCCGATGCTCCTGAGGCACTCGAGTACGGCGATATCCGGTGGGAACTCGAAGACTCGGGTGACGGCACGCGTCTGACGCTGTGGCATAAAATCGATCGCCGATTCATCTCGTGGGGCGCGGCGGGCTGGCACATCTGCTTCGACGTGCTTGACCGGATGCTCGCGGGGCAGCCGATGGGAGCCATCGCCGGCGTCGATGCCATGAAGTTCGCGGGCTGGCAGCGATTGGTCGCCGAATATTCGAAGCAGTTCAGTGTTGAAGCCCCGGGTTGGACACCGAGGGCGGCACAAAAATCGGGAATCGATAAATCCAAGGAGTGACATCATGGCCGCAACAATCAGTGCAGTCAACATCACGAACCGAGCTGTCGCACGGACGATTTTTCGCTGGATTCACATCGTCTTTGCCATTCCGATCCTCGGTTACATCTACAGTCCGTTTGACAAACTTCCGAGCTACGCCTTCAAGACCCGGTTTGTCTTCGTTCCAATAATGGTGCTTTCGGGATTGTGGATGTGGAAAGGGCATGTGGTGCGACGACTAATTTTGAAAGGACGGGCCAGGCAAGATACCCCGGTTTCCGCGCCGCCACACGGTGCTGCCCTGGGATAAGATCACTTTCTTCGGAGCAACGATCATGAACACCATGAACCCCAAAGTGGATGGACTTTTAAGAAAAGCGAAAAAGTGGCAGGAAGAATTTAAGACATTGAGAGAGATCGTTCTTGGCTCTCCGCTGACCGAAGAACTGAAGTGGGGCCAGGCTTGTTACACGCTGGATGGAAGCAACGTAGTTTTAATCCACGGTTTTAAAGAATACTGCGCATTGCTGTTTTTCAAAGGCGCGTTGTTGAAAGATCCCAAGGGCATTCTCATTCAGCAAACCGAGAATGTGCAGTCGGCGCGCCAGATTCGGTTCACCGATGTTCGAGAAATCTCTGAGATGAGACCCATCTTGAACGCCTATATCCACGAAGCCATCGAAGTGGAAAAGGCGGGCTTAAAGGTGAAGCTCAAGAAAACTTCTGACTTCAATGTTCCGGAAGAGTTCAAGAAGAAATTAGATGAAAACCCCGCCTTGAAAAAAGCATTTGCCGCACTGACCCCGGGACGGCAAAGAGGATACCTTTTTTATTTTTCTGCGGCCAAACAATCCAAAACGCGGGAAGCCCGAGTGGAAAAATGCGTACCGCAAATCCTCAAGGGGAAGGGATTGGACGATTAGCAGGCCGTAAAGAGCGCGCCTGGGATGGGCACCGTGGCCAAAAGGGGGACGAATGTCACGCAGCGAGGGAAATGCAAAAGGACGAACCATAACCTTGCACATGGTTTCCAGCCTGGATGGTTTCATCGCGAAGAAGGACAACAGTGTCTCGTGGCTGAATGACGATGGACCCGTCTACGAGGCCGGGATTTCCATATCGGCGGAAGAAGCGGCGGCGTTCATCAAAACGATCGACTGTTACGTGCTGGGTTCGCGCACATACGAACATGCGCTCGAACTGGGCTGGCCATATGGCGATACTCCGGTCGTCGTGGTGAGCAGCAGGGAATTATCGTCGACGAGGAAGAGTGTTGAGTTCTATTCGGGCGATCTCAGAACATTAGTTGATGTGAAGCTAGCGGCTCGATATCGAAATATCTGGCTCGTAGGCGGGGCCATGCTGTGCCAGCGTTTTCTCGAACTTAGCCTGGTGGACGAAATTGTTCTGACAATAGCGCCTGTCCTGTTGGGTGAAGGACTGCGGTTGTTCGGTGGGTCCCTGGCGGAGGAGAGATGGAGATTGAAGAACGTTGCGGCTTACAAGAACGGTTTTGTTGAGATGTCGTACCGCGCCGTTACGGCGTGAAGGCTCTTCACGGCCTCACTCAAGCCAAGAACAGGCTCGAATGTGCCGCCAGCCGGGGCGCTTACCAGACGTGCGGTATAAGTCGGTACCGCACTTTCTCGCGGTAGGACCGGTAGCCTTCCAGATCGCGTGCCAACAGCATCTCCTCGCCAAAAATCCGCAGCACGAACAACCCGACAATGCCCAGGGCTACGAGAAGTCCACAAAAGGAGCCGAGCAACAAGGCGCCACCAACTGACACCAGGTCTGCCCCGAGATACATGGGATGACGAACAAAGCCGTAGACGCCCGTGTCGATGACGTGCTGGCCGCGCTCAGTCTGAATGCGCACCAACTGTGAGGCAAAGGTGTTATCGGCGAGTGCTCGAAACATGAAGAAGCCGCCTGCGACGAGCAAGATGCCTCCGCAGACTTCGCACCACAGCGGCAGGCGCGGCATCCAGCCAAAACGCACGTCCAGCGGCGATAGGACGATCCAGGCGAGGAAGCCCATCTTTATCCCAATGAGGATAGCCATATCGGCGCGCGATTCACCGCCAGTCCCTGGCAAGCGCAAGCGCTCGGCCAGCAGCGCCGGGTCTTTGTAACAAAGCCGCAAAAAAGTGGCGGCAATCAAGGACGCCCAGCAGATACCGAAGATCCAGCCCTCCACCCAGTGCCAATCGCCCGACAGCCATGGCATCATGGCTGCTACCCCCAGAATGCCAACGGGAACCGCCACCACGATGATCCCGGTCATGATGGGTGTGGGACGCATGAGGAGCCGAAAACATCATACTGCCGGGATGTGCTTGCCCTACATCGGAGCGGATTGCCGCGTGGGTTGGACAGGAGTTGCTTGCTCAGAATGACGCTGTTGTCAAAGGCAGTCTTCCAAGTGGCGCGCACTTCCCAGCTTATTTCACAGGTTCCCAGCCTTCCGGCAAGATATCGAATGCGAGCGTGTCACGGTAGGCGAACTGATTGCCCTCCATTACCGCGACCGGCGTGAGCATATGCCAGATGCGATCGTCGTCAAAAATGTAACACTCGCCCGGTTCGTGCATGATGAAGCGGTCGATCTCGTGTTTGTCATTGTCGGTGATGACGACTTCGCCGCCCTGGGCGCCGCAGCGGCCCAGCAGATGGGTCGCGATATATTTTTCGCCGTCTTTGTGCAGGCCCGGAGGACTCGTGTCGCACGGACGGCCGGGCGTAGCGGTGAAGCGGATGACGTGCAGGTTCACCATATATTTCTTGCCGATTTCGGAGAGCGGAAGGTATTGCAGATGATGAGCAATCATCTTGCGAACGCCCGCGGAGCCGGCGATTTCCCAGGGCAGAGGAGCGTATTCTCGCGGAGTGCCGCCTACGGTCGGGTTGTATTTTTTTAGCTGCACGTAAGGCGTGGTCTCTTCGATCGGCCAGATTTTGACGCCGCCTTCGACGACCTCAGCTCGGAACCGATTGAGCGAACGAAACCTGTCGCCGCCTTGGTAATACTTGTCTCTCGGGACGGACCAGGCTGCATGAGCCAGGGTGTCGAGGGCGCGAGCGATGTCCAGGTCGATCTTGAGCGGCTGCCGGCTAAACCCGCGCTCGAGAAGATCGTTTCGCGACCTGGTGTTGACTTGAACGGGAATAAAGTGATCCGGGCTCATGATTCCTCTTGGCGATGGCCTCGTGCCGAGAACGGGCTTGAATGAGCCATTCCGCCTTTGTTTGACGGCACTATGATAATCGAGGCCGGCCTGGGTTCCGCGGTTTTTGAAAGCTGCGCACTGCGGGGATGGGTTGAGCGGGTAGGAATTCCGTTCGGCTGCGCTCAAGGGCAAACCTTCCACGCGCGCTCGCGAGCGGGAGCGCTTGCTCAGAATGACAGAGTCGTAAAGGGCGGCTGAGTGAGACGGCAACTTGCCGGCCCACCCTGTCGCAAAGGACGCGACAAGGGTGGGGCAACCCGGCCTCCCACATCTCACAAAGGAGGTGAGATGTGGGGCACCCGGCCCGTCTAAGAATGCTCCGGCGGTTTCAGCATAGGGACTTTCCTGTATTTGCAATCGCGAGACTAATGCTTAGAGTGCTCGGGGCGGTTGAATCCTGCGGAGTAGATTCAGTCCCGAAACGCCATGCTCAGTAGGGTTAGGTCCCGAAGCGAGGATGAAGCCGCCCTGCAACTCTCACCTTGAGGTGCAGCCCAACTTCGCACCGTGATTCTGATCACCCTTCTTGTGATCGAAGACGGCTGCCCCCGCCTTTTGTGGACTCCGGCTTTTGTTCGCGTTTCGTAACAAATCAAGCGACGAATTACTTCGGGACGCATCCGTGCTAAGTTGCCTTCATGCTCGCTGGGGCGGCATGAGAACAAATAGCCGGCCGTGAAGACCAATTCTCAGTTGGTGTTGATGGCCGTGCGGGGGAATTCGTATTTCGGTTGTGCCGGCCTTGAGCTAAATCCCGCCTGATGAGGAGGACCCATGCCAACTGCCAAGAAGTATTTTGCCCTGGAGGGAAGCGAACGCGCTCCGCTCAAGGATGCGCGAGAGATTGGCCCGGCGGATCCGAAGGAAATGGTGGATGTAACCCTAAGACTGCAATCGAAGGCCGGAAAGAAACCGGTCGTGGATCCGGAGGAATACAAGAAGCCAGTCCGGCAGCGGAAATTATTGAGCCGCGCAGAATTCGAAAAGAAGCATGGCGCCGATGCGGAGAGCATGGCGCAGGTGGAAAAATTCGCCCGCGATCACAAATTGCTGGTGAAAGAAAAAAGCGCGGCGCGGAGAACCGTGGTGCTTTCGGGGACGGTAGCGGCGGTGAGCGAAGCGTTTGGGGTGCAACTGAAAACCTATCAGTACCCTGGAGGAAAGTACCGCGGGCGAACCGGCGCGGTGCAACTGCCGGCGGAACTAAAGGGGCATGTGGAGGGGGTGTTCGGGTTGGACAACCGTCCGCAGGCCGAGCCGCATTTTCGTAGGCGGCAGGGACGAGGCGGAGTCCATGCCGCGGGAGTGAATGTGTCGTACACGCCGCTGCAAGTGGCGCAGTTCTACGACTATCCCGCGAACGTGGATGGCACCGGAGAATGCATTGCTCTGATCGAACTGGGCGGCGGTTACACGGCAGCGGATTTGAGCGCGTACTGGAAACAGCTTGGGCTGACCAAGACGCCGACAGTGAGTGCGGTGGGCGTAGGTGGAGGGAGCAACCAGCCGACGGGGAATGCGAACGGACCGGATGGGGAAGTGATGCTGGATATTGAAGTGGCGGGAGCGATTGCGAACGGGGCGAAGATCGTGGCCTATTTTGCGGAGAACACGGATGCAGGTTTTCTGAACGCGATCACAACGGCGGCACACGACAGCACGAATCATCCGTCAATTATTTCGATCAGCTGGGGCGGGCCGGAATCTTCATGGACGCAGCTGGCGATGACGTCGATGGACGAGGCGTTTCAAGCGGCGGCGGCAATGGGAGTGACGGTGACGGTGGCGGCGGGAGACAACGGGTCGACGGACGGGGTGAGCGATGGGCAGAGTCACGTGGATTTTCCGGCATCGAGCCCGAATGTGCTGGCGTGCGGAGGAACGCAACTGGTTGGATCGAACGGAGAAATCACGAGCGAAGTGGTGTGGAACGAACAAGCAAACGGCGAGGGCGCGACCGGCGGGGGAGTGAGCGTGGTGTTTCCGCTGCCGAGTTGGCAGAGTGGGGCGAGCGTGCCGCCGTCGGCGAATCCGGGTGGGAAGGTCGGACGCGGAGTCCCGGATGTGGCAGGGGACGCCGATCCGACCACAGGCTATGTGACGCGGGTGGATGGGAAGCCGGATGTGATTGGAGGGACAAGCGCGGTGGCTCCGCTGTGGGCGGGGTTGGTGGCGCTGATCAACCAGAGCGTGGGGCAGCCGGTGGGATTCGTGAATGCGTTGTTGTATCAGGCGGGGGATCCGTCCGGAGATTTCAACGATATTACCTTGGGGAACAATGGAGCGTATGCCGCGCGGCCTGGATGGGATGCATGCACAGGGCTGGGATCGCCAGTGGGGAGCAAGATCGCAGGGATTTTCGGGCAGGGAGGATCGGGAGATTAGTTGTTCGGGGTTGCCGCAGGCGGGGAACCGGGAGACGCTTTTATTCCCGAGGCGTCGAAGGTGTAGGTTCGGACTTCTCCGTTGTTGCCCTGGGCGGGAATCTCTTTGGAGTTGAAAAGAAAGCTGACTCCCGCTGCGTTGCCCGCCTTTACAACAATCTGGTTGCTGGCGCGGACGGACTTTTCCGCGGGAGCAATGAGTGTCTCTTCGGCCACGACTTTGCCATCGGCGGTAATAGAGACCCAGGAAGTCTGATCAGCGCGAATCAGTAAAGTGAACGCTGCAGGAGTTGTGAGGCCGGAGGGCGGCACCGCGGTTCTTGCGTTCGGTGACATCGGAGAGCCGGGTGCGGAAGAGTCAGGCGCGGAACCGTTCGACAGAGAGTTATTCGGTACGGTTGCAGAGCTCTTTGTCATGGCGGCGGGTGGCTTGGGTGCAGTGGAGATTTTTTCCGGCTTGGAGACACCGGAGGCGGTCACATTCTCGAGTTTGCCTTTGGGACGGTTAGCAGACGACAACTTCGAGATTGTAAGTTCGGCAGCCGGGGAAGTTTGCGTGGGAACCATTTCGGGCGAAGTGACGGCGGAGGGTTTGGCGGCGAGGGCATGATGGTGACGGCGAATATTCCAGAAAGCCAGACCGACGCAGACGATCAGCAGGGCCGCAGCCAAGGTCGCCCAGGGAACGCGCGTTGACGAATTGGCGGAGGCAGGTTCTCCGAAGCTGCCGGTGGCAAAGGCCGGCGACACAGAGTGGCGAGCCGAGTTCAGATGTTCTTCCTGGTGAACGGAGCTAAGAAGATCGGCGGCTGGACGGTTTTCGATTTGCCACGGCTCCCGGTGGTGCGCATCGGAATCTTCCGTTGGATGCGCAGGTTCTCCGGCGCTTTGATCTTCATCGCGGCGGGCTTCGATTCTGCGGTCGTGGCGGTGTCGCCGATCAGTGGTGCGATTCTCGTCAGCCGCAACGCCGGCGGGAGCTTCATGGGAATTGACCTCCGGTTCTGATTCGTGCGGAACAGGATGAAACGATTGCGGCAGTCTGGCGGAACTCTTGCCTCCGCGGAGATCGGGAGGAACGGTCTGCGATTTGATCTGGCTTTCGCTCAGGGCGGCGAGATAGTCGGCGATGGATTCTTCTTCATCAAGGCCGACCTGGCGGGCGTAGGCGCGAACGAATCCCTTATTGAAAACGCCGCCGGGAAGCTGGCTAAAGTTTTCTTCCTCCAGAGCGCGAAGCATACGCGTGCTGATTTTCGTGGTGCTGGAGATGGCTTCGAGAGTAATGCCACGCTGTTCCCGCTGCCTGCGTAATTTTTCCCCGAATCCCTGCAACGACGGCTCCGGCGGAGGGTTAAGGTTGCGGCCCTCGGCATCGAAATGGAAGTAATAATGATAGGCGAAGCCGGACGCGGACGGAAGTGCGGGCTCAGGCGCTCACTGGCGACCGTCCAAGGGGGACGGCGCCAGTGGAGCAGATGGCCGGGGGAAACGAGCCTTACGGAATGTATTCGAATATGGCGCCCGCGGAGTGTGTTCCTCCGGCAGCGGTTGTTCCGTAGAGGTTGCCGGCAGCATCGGAGGTCAGGCCACCCAGGGGCAGGTTGACGCCGTACCGCTCAAAACTGAAGAGTTCCGTGAGTTCCCAGGCTCCTGTAACCTGCGAGACCCGATAGATGCCTCCGTTATTGCCGGGGCCGCCGCCTTCGAAGACGCCGTACACGTCGCCGGCAGAGTCGATGACGATGGATCCGCTGGGGTTATAGGCACTATTCTGGCTGAACAAGTGAAGGCGACTCTCTGGCCAGTAGCCGCTTGAAGAAGGCGAGAGTTCGAAGGCCTCGCCACATCCTTCGTCGCAATCGAGGGGCGGACCGCCATTGACGGTGGTGCCATAAAGGTTTCCGGCAGAGTCGAGCGACAAGCCGCCGAACGGGTCATTGCCATTCATGCCGTCGAAGATGTGGAGAGTGGTTTCTTTCCATCCGCTGCCGGAAGGCGAGACTTCGAACACGCTGCCGCAGGAACAGCCAACGTAGTCGCCAGCTTCTGTGGTTGTGCCGTAAAGATTGCCGGCACTATCGAGCGCGAGGCTGGCGGCGAATGGATAGGCGCCATCTTTCAGTCCCTGAAACGCATAAAGCTCGGTTTCCGTCCAGCCGGTGGGGCCGGGAGAAAGTTTAAAGACCACGCCACATCCGACGCTCTCGCAATTCGCAGCGTTCAGCGCGCCGCCGGCAAGAGCGGTGCTGTAAAGATTGCCCGCAGAATCGCGGATCAGGCCGGCAGAGGGTTGGTTGCCATCGCGGCCGCCGCTGAAGGTGTGCAAGATGGTTTCGGTCCACGAGCCGGTGCCTGTGGGCGAGAGCTCGAAGACCACGCCACAGCCCCAGGGCTTACAGGTCGCCGAAGTTGTATTGCCGCCGTAACGAGCGGTTCCGTAGACATTGCCGGCGGCATCGGTGACGAGGTTGCCAAAGGGATTGCCTCCGTCGCTGCCACCGCTGAAGGTGTGCAGCACGGTTTCGGTCCAGGAGCCGGTGCCTGAGGCGGGCGGAGAAAGTTCAAAGATGGCGCCGCAGCCTTCGTTACTACTGCAGTTATAAGTGCCGCCATAAGTGCTCGCGCCGTAAAGATTGCCGGCCGAGTCGAAGGTCACCCCAGCGTACGGGAAGTATCCATCATTTGTTCCTTGCAGGCTGTAGAGAACCTGCAAGGTTTGAGCATCGGCGCCCATGGCAAGAGCCACGGTGAAAGTGCCGAGAATAAAAGCGGCGCGCAGCGTGCGCAAAAATTGTCGAGTCAGCGGCCTCATTTGGCGGTGCATAGATCATCCTCTTCATACGAAGTTCTATTTTGACGCAGAAAGCTGGTACGAGCAGGGGAGAACTTCTAGGCGCGGAAGTATATCACATAAAGTGCGAAGGGAGGTTAAAAGCAGGTCTCGGTAGTGTCCTAATTTGAAAAGCAAATTAGGACACTACCCAGGTCTCAGTAGGGAACCAAAATTTGCCTTTCTTCAGAACGAGCTTTCGACGGAATCGTGACTGGCAAACGAAAGCGAGGCGATGCAGGCTATTGCGACTGTGTTTGCTGCAGCGCGATGGTGAACTGGGCGTTGCAAGTCTTTGAGGGATCGTCGAAAGCCGAGCCGGTGAGGTTTCCCTTCGAGGCCTGGAAGAATAATCCCTGTTTGGTTTTCTCGGGCAGACCGGTGAAGCGGGCTTTGCCGTCGGCGTTGGTGCCGACCTGGAGATCGAGCTTGTGAGCGCCGAACATGCCGTAGGAGATATGGACTTTGATCTGGGCGTCATAGATGGGCGCGGCGGCGGTGGTGGTGATGGTGAAGTCGGCGGTGCACGGGCCGATGCCGCCATCGATGAAAGGGATGGATTTGGGATTCGGAGTGGGGTTGGCCTGGGCGCGCAGAACTGGCGGTGAAACGATCGCGAGAAGAAATGCCGCGAGCAGGAGAACGAAAACGCGGATGAGGATGTTGTGGGTTTTAGGCATAGATATAAAGATAAACGAACGGCGGCCCAAGGGCAGCATTCCAAGAAAGATTTCAGCGTATGCGTGTGGCAGCCCGGCGCAGCGTAGCCGGCGACCGGCAGAATTTCCAAGTCGCCGACCACAGGTGCAGAAACGTCGCATCCACTCCAGCGCGGCGCGCCAGACCACACGCCACGGTGGAACATCATCAGACGAGGACCGGCTCTTCTAATGGCTCGCGGCCTGGGGCTTGATTAACTCATCGAGATAGTCCGGCCGGTCACCATCACGCACCAGGTGGGGGTAACGCGCGCCGTCATGGTAATTAATGGTGCAAGTTCGAAAATAATCGTCCACGACGACGAGGAGTGTGATCGGTTGTGAAGTGTCTTTTGCCGACTTGATTGCGTCCGAGAGCAATTCCTCGGTGTAGATGCGGCCGTTGACGCCGATTATTTTCATCTGCGAAGAGATGCCGGCCTCAAACGCAGGACTCCCGACGATGGAGTCCGTAACAACCCCGTCGCTGCCCACCTGGAGGCCGATCGAATAGGCATCGCCGACATTGCCGCGGCGGCCTTCCAACTTCAGAGGCTTGTCGCTGAATAGAACTTTCCAGCCGCCGTTTTCGATTCCTCCTACGGGCGCCTCCGCAGAAGTGGAAGTCAACCGGGTGTGAAAAAATCCAGCCCAATCAAAAGGCGCCAATGCGTTGAGTGTCTTTACCAAATCGTCGAAGGTGTAGGTCTTT
>JASHTD010000484.1 GCA_030040725.1 Candidatus Sulfotelmatobacter sp.
TGTTGTTTCATAGCGTCAAGACGGGCCAGAAACCGATATGAAGCACCGGCGTGGGATGCCGACAAGAAAATTTTACTCCCGAATGGCCGGCAAGAAAGCAAGATTCTTACGAATTTCCCCCGGTTGCAGGTGCCTGCAAAACGTGACGCGCCTCACTGCGCTCGGGATGAGATGGGAGATCCTGCGCTCCGCCTGAAAACTGGCCCGGTCAAAATTAGGGAGTGGACCCTTGTCGAATCTCTGCCGGTATGATATAACTAACTGGTTAATTAATCATGAAGGCCCGATCGCCAAATCGCCCCCGCATGGGCTCCCGCGGGCAGCCCGAGGAAAGCCGCGCTGCGATCCTGCAGGCGGCGGCGCGGGAGTTCTCGGAGAAGGGCATTGCAGGAGCCCGCACTGACGCCATCGCCCATGCGGCGAGGGTCAACAAGGCGTTGCTCTATTACTACTTCAAAGATAAGGAAACACTTTACGGCGCGGTGCTCGACAACGCTTTCGGCGGCATGAAGGCGAGAGTGTTCAAGGTGCTAGACAGCGACTTGCGGCCGCGCGAAAAGATCTTGGCCTATGTAGGCGCGTACTTCGATTTCATCGCGTCCAGCCCGATTTATCCCAGACTGATGCAGCGCGAGATGATGCGGGCCCGCGAAGGGCGCTCCGAGCACATCGACAGGTTGATCGGCACTTATTTCCAGCCGATTTATCAGCGCCTGGGGCAATTGTTGAATACAGGTATTGCGGAGGGCGAATTTCGCAAAGTGGATACGGCGCATTTCATTCCCTCGATGATTGCCATTATCGTTTTTTATTTCAGCAGCGCTCCGGTCATACGGCGAATCGTGCACTTCAATCCGCTGACGCCGGAGCGGATCGCGGAGCGTCGGGCAGCAGTACTCGATTTCATTTCGGCGGCGCTGTTCAAACCATACGGCCGCGGAGGTTCAGGAGTCAGGCAATGAAGGCTCGTAACAAATTCTTTGTTCTTCTCGGCGTCATTTTTTTGGCGGCCGCGGCTTACTACTACTTTTCGACCGACCACTCGAAAGACCTTGTGTTGATCGGCACGGTGGACGCGAACCAGGTGATTGTCAGCGCGCAAGTGGAAGGGCGCATCGAAAAGTTGTTGGTGGATGAGGGCACGCCGGTCAAGGCCGGGCAGCTGATTGCGGTGCTGGATCCTTCGGAGTTGCAGGCGGAGGAGGCGGCGGCGACCGCGAACATCGGGAGTTTGCAGCACAAGGTCGACGAGATGCAGCACACGGAACTCTCGACGTCAGGGTCGACCTCGAGCGATGTGGCGAACGCAAAAGCCAAGCTGGCTTCGGCGAAGGCGCAACTTCTGCAGGCCAAGGCGGCATTGGACCGAACCGAAAGCGACAGCCGGCGCACCATCGAACTGGCCAAAGTGGGGGTGGATTCGGAGCAGGACCGGGTGCAGGCTGAAACCAATCTGCAGGCAGCGCAGGCGACAGTGCAGGCGCAGGAGGAACTGGTGAAGGCGGCGCAGGCAGATTTGACTTCCGCGATCGCTCGCACACAGCAAGCCAACGCCGCGAGAAGCACGGTGAGATCGACGGAAGCAGATCTGAAGAACGCGATTGCCCAGAAAAAGGAAGCGGCGGTCCGGCTTGGCTACACGGAGGTTTACGCGCCGGTCACCGGCACCGTATCGGTGCGGGCTGCGCGGCAGGGAGAAGTGGTCAACATCGGCGCCCCGATTGTAACCATCGTCGACCTGAGCGACACGTGGGCGCGGGCGGCGATTCCGGAAACTTATGCCGACCATATCGGCTACGGCGACGTGCTGCGAGTGCGGATGCCGGGAGGAACGATTACCAGCGGCAAAGTATTTTTCAAAGGCGTGGAAGGCGATTTCGCGACGCAACGCGACGTGAGCCGGCGCAAGCGCGACATCAAGACGATTGTGTTGAAGGTGCGCCTCGATAATCCAAAGGGAGCGTATGTTCCCGGCATGACGGCCGAAGTACTGGTTTCGCCGGCGCAGTTGAAAGGCGAAAACAGTAATCAGACTGCGGTGGTGGGTCAGCAATGACGAGTGAAGTAAAAGTCAAAGCCGAAGGTGCGAACGGTTCATCGCAGATCGCGGCGATCGAAGTCGAGCACATCGTGAAGAAGTACGGCGACTTCACGGCAGTCGACGATGTCTCGTTCCACGTGAGCGATGGCGAAATATTCGGGCTGTTGGGTCCGAATGGCGCGGGAAAATCAACCTTGATCCGCATGATGACCACGCTCATTCCGATTACATCGGGGCGGGCGCTGATTGCGGGGCACGACGTCTCGAAAGAACCGGATGCGGCGCGGCGGCTGATTGGCGTGATTCCGCAGGCGCTGACCAGCGATCTGGACCTGACCGTCGAAGAGAACCTGAATATTTACGCCAAGCTGTACGACGTGCCGGCGAAAGAACGAAAGCGCTCGATTGACGAACTGCTGGGCCTGGTTGATTTGACGAAATGGCGCGATGCACAGACCAAGACGCTTTCGGGGGGTATGCGGCGGCGATTGGAGATTGCGCGCGGGTTGGTGCACCATCCGAAAATCTTTTTCCTGGATGAGCCAACGACGGGGCTGGATCCCGTATCGCGTGTCGCTGTGTGGGAAATGCTGGGGAATATTAAAACCCAGCGCCAGCTCACGATTCTGATCACCACCCATTACATGGACGAAGCCGACCGCCTGTGCGACCGGATTGCAATTGTCGATCACGGCAAGCTGGTGGCGCTGGATGCGCCGATGGCGCTGAAAGCAAGCGTGCCGGGGTCGAATGTAATCGAAGCACAGTTCGAGAAAGTGCCTGACGATTGGGAGCAGCGACTGCACACGCTGGATGAGGTGACTTCGGTGCAGCACGAAGGCGGGGGAATGTTTCGCGTGTTGACGGCTAATGGTTCGCGAACCACGACGGAATTAGTGGAGATGGCGGTACAAGCGGGAGTTCCAGTGAAATCGCTTTCCGTGCAGAACACAACGTTGGACGACGTATTTGTGCACTACACCGGACGGCAGTTGCGCGACGAATTGCAGAAGGCCTACGGCTTCATGATGCCGCAGCGGCCGCTGCAATCGTGAACGGTCCCGAGTCCCTAGTCCGTGGTCCCGACTCTTGAGAACTTATGAGTCAGGGCAGCTACAAAGATTTGATCGCGTGGCAGAAGGCCATGCAGTTGGTGACTGTGATCTACGATGTCACGGAGAAATTTCCGTCGCATGAACAGTTCGGTCTTACCAGCCAACTGCGTCGCGCGGCTGTCTCGGTACCCAGCAACATTGCTGAGGGAAAAGATCATTATTCGAATCGTGATTTTGTGAGATTTCTGCGGCATGCCCGAGGTTCTCTTGCCGAAATCGAAACGCAGATTCTAATTGCGGCGCAACGGCAGTATCTGCCTCCGGCCGCGGTAACAAGATTGACGGAGCAGACCGCTGAACTGGGGCGCATTTTGAGCGGCCTAATTAACTCTCTACAACGCTCGAAGGGTGCTGCGGACTCGGAGCCAGGGACTGAGGACTAACCATGAATCGCATGATGGCTATTGTCGAGCGCGAGATGCGCAAGTTTTTCCGATCGCCGGCGTTGATGCTGGCGTCGATGATCTTTCCCTTGGTGCAGCTCATTATTCTGGGCAACGCCTTCGGCGGCAAGATTCGCGACGCCAGAGTTGCAATCGTCGATCAGGATGGCGGGCCGCAGGCGCTGCGAGTGCGGGAAGCGTTCGATTCGGTTCGGGAGAATATTCGCACGTTCGTGCCGATCTATTACACCGACGAAAAGAAAGCGGTCGCGGATGTGCGTGACGGAAAGCTTGAGGGTGCCGTCATCATTCCGCCGCAGTACTCGCGGCGGGTTTACGAAGACAATCACCCGCAGGTCGGCGTAGTTGTCGACAACAGCGACAACTTCATGAGCTCGGCGATCGAATCGGAGATGACCGATCTGGTCAATTCGCTGAATCAGCCTGCGGTGTCGCCGCGGATCATGCAGCAGACGGCGCTATCGATTGTCGAACTCTATCCTTACATCGAGTACATGAAATATCTGCTGCCGGGGTCGCTGGTGCTGGCGATGTTTGTGTCGGTGATGATCGGCGGAGGAATGCTTTACATCGACGACAAGGCGCGCGGAGTGCACGAAGGCTACCTGGTGACTCCGATCACCAAGCTGGAACTCGTGCTGGGATTGAATCTGGCCGGGGCGATCAAGGCCTTGATGACGGGGGTAATCATTGTGGCGATAGGATCGATGCTGGCGGGAGTGCGAACCATTTTCGATCCGCTGACGATTGCCGGACTGCTGGTAATGATTTTGCTGACCTCGCTGGCATTGAATACGATGATGTTTCTCCTGATGGTGCGAATTGAAGATCCGCTGGTGCCACGGGCGATGTTCGGCATTCTCAATACGCTGCTGTTTTTCCCGAGTGGTTCCGTCTATCCGATTCAAGCTTTTCCCAAGTGGCTGCAGGCGATTGCGCGAGTGGATCCGTTCACTTACGCGGTGCACGGCTTCAACTGCTTGTTGCTGAAAGAAACCAGCCTGGCGGCGATTTGGGGAGATATGCTTTTTCTCTCGATTTTTGCTGCAGCGACCCTGGCCATTGCGATTCCGCTGTTCAAGCGCACGCTGTAGAGCTAAAAATTCTTTCTGGAACTTTTGACTTGGTGGGCGCGTCCGTTATGCTAGGTAGGCATGACGTTGCTGGACGCAAGAGAGTACCACCCGGAACGAGAGCGGCGAAAGAGGATCAGGATCATTTCGCTGATCGTTGTGGTGTTGGTGCTGGCGATTGTGGTGTGGCTGAATCGTTTCTGGCCGCAAAAACACATCGCTGAAAAATTCTTTTCCGATCTGCAAGAGCAAAAGTTTGAGCAAGCGTACGGCATTTACTACGCCGATCCGGAGTGGAAGCAGCATCCACAAAATCACGCGCAGTATCCGTTTAACGAATTTATGCAGGATTGGGGGCCGAGCAGCCCGTGGGGAGTTATCAAGAACTTCAGAATTTATGGTGAGAGCAATTGCCCCGGGGGCGGAAGCGGTGTGGTGGTCGATGTGATCGTCAATAATCGAACCGAGCATGCGCAGCTTTATATCGACAAGCACGACAGAACGATCAGCACGCCGCCGTGCGATCTGGAATTTCAGTCATCGTTTAATTTGTTTACACCGGCACCAGGCTCTGCAGAGTTTTCTCAAGCGACGCTTCGTCGCTGACGTTCAAGCAGGTCCTGGAACGGTCGAT
>JASHTD010000485.1 GCA_030040725.1 Candidatus Sulfotelmatobacter sp.
CAACCTACTGATTAAGAGTCAGTTGCTCTGCCAATTGAGCTACGCGCCCTTGGTGGGAAAAAAATTCCGAGCGGCAATTTTTGATTGTAACACCGCTGCTCGATCGGCGGGCTCAGCGGGAAGGATTGGTAGTGGCTAAACGAGCTACTGCCCAGGGTTGGCCGCGATTGGAAGCACTTCTTCACGGCCTCTGCCAGTGACATAACGGCGTTAACCTGCAGCGGCGCGCCGCGCGGATCTGGAGCTCGATAAATTTTATTGGATGGACTGCGACCCTTGGCGGCGCAATTCCAACCTGCACACAAATCACAGACCAGCTGTTGCGCGAACCTGCTGGCGTGCTTGGCACAAGAGGAAGCAAATCAGGAACGTTGCCGGACTCCCGCAGGCAGTCCTGCAGCGTTACCCTCGCTCACGACCGGGCGACGCGGCGGCAAAGAACCGGCGCCTGGCTGAGTACGTCTTTCGATTGTACCGATCACCGGAGCATCCTCGATTCCACTGGAGTATGCCATGGAGACGAACCTTTGCTCCGAACACAAGCGATCAATCATTTCCCGCTGACCGCGGCTGAGAACTGCCATGGGGAGAATTGGGAAATGCCGGAACATCCAGAAAAAGTAGACGCGCTGCAAAAACGATGGCATCAGATAACGCGGCCCGATCGGCGTCTGTACCTGGACCACACCCTCAGAGAGTTTTTCGATCCACATTATTTGTTCACCTGAAACACTGAGTTTGGCCAGAGCACGTCTTGGGCCGCAATTATTGCACCAAGGGTGGTACAAATGGAAGGCTTTTATGTGAAATCTATAAGAAAAACATGGCATTCCGACCAATTTGCCCGGCTCAAATCTGCATCGGCCGAATGCCGATAAGGTCAGGTCGGGATTTCCGGCAAGGCCTCAATTCGCCGAATCTCCGCGGCAACACCGAAGTGCTGGCCGAGGTGTTCCACCCGGCGCACCTGGGCGTGGCAGCAAACCCAGCACTTTTCGCCGGCGGTGAATTCCGGGGGCAGCATCATGACGAGTTCAACCTCAGCTCCTTCGACTAAGCGAGATTGGGTGTAGAGAAATACGCCGTTGGTACTCACGTCGCGGGTGTGAGCCGCTTGGTCGGTAGAGTTGTGAACGTTGCGAACCCGCACATCCAGCCGCTTCACAAGCCGGCTTCGCGACCGGCGCTCGGTTTTTGAGACTTTAGGTTCAGGCATAAGGAAGCAAACTTTACCGTGTTGTTCGACGTGAATCTACAACCCTCGAGCCGCGAGTAGAATCACACCTTAACTGACACTCAGAATCGGAAAACCAGCCCACTCGATGCCCGAATGCTATTGTGCCGCACAACAAAGTTTCCGGTGACAATATAGTCGATCGTCGCGCGGCAGCCAAGCCGGCGGGTGAGGCGGCAATCAATACCGGCGCCCAGCAGCGCGTCGAAGCCGTTGTTGGTATTGGATAAGCCCAAACCCGACTCGGTCGTGTGAACTTCGCCGAACAAGGCCTCGGCAAACGGCCGGATGGTATTTGTCGCATACGATCCGCGAATCCCAACGTCAAACGTGTACTGGCTGATGCTGCTCTGAACCACGCATCCGGCCGAACCGCAGGCGCTGGCGCTACCGGGAAGTCCCTTGGAGCCGTACACGCCGCTGACATCGCCGACCAGGCCAAAGAAGGGCAAATACTTTTTCTCCGCCGACATGCTCCAGCCGTTCAGGCTGGCGTGCTGGCCGGAAAAAAGATTATCGGCCAGAAAAGAATATCCCACGAAAACATTGCTCTGATTAATGTTTTGCGCCGATGCCGCTCCAGACAGCACGAGCAAAAAGCCGACTGCCATGGCAACAGCGCCCAAGATTCGCGGGCGTTGCCGCCCTCCACCGGTTTCTTGCATCCAACTTCCTTTCAACTTTTTTCGAATTGATGGGTTGAAACACTGTAGCATCCTGCAAAGTCGCGCGGGTTCGGCGGCGGGATGTTTTTTCTTTGTATTCCTGGCGGCACAGCCTTGCAACTTTCAGACAGCAACCCTGATATGATCGCACTTCTATCTATGCTTTCTCGCGCTCTCTTGGCTGCAGGTTTGGTCCTCCTTTCCAGTGGTGCATTCGGTCAATCAAATATGCCGCGCTGTGATTCTGGGCTAATGCTGGCCGATTGTGCGGTGCCCTCGAGCGATAACTTTTCGAACTGGGATGCGGCAAGCATATCCAGCACAAACACCCTCAACGACGGAATTCCATCGGCGCCGACTTCGCAGCCCTCAATCTCATTGACGGGCGCCGATCGTGGGCCTTCGAACGGTCAGCCCGAGCACTTTCATTGGGACCGGGCATTGAAGGAATCGTTTATCTTCCTGGTGATCGAGCAGGCCTGGGTCGTGCACACCGATTTTCCGTGGGTGGTCTCAGAACGAGGTGTTCCGTTCAACCACTACTGGCGGGACTACAAGCAGTCGCTCGAACGCTGGTGGGAAGTGGGCTGGAGCGCCGGCGAAAATCCCATGTATAACTACGTGGGTCATCCCATTCAGGGAGCAATTACCGAGTATATTTTTTTTCAAAACGATCCCAAGAGCCGGCATTTGGAATTCTCCAAGTCGAAAGAATATTGGCTCAGCCGCGTCAAAGCTACCATCTATAACGGCGTATACAGTACGCAGTGGAGCATCGGGCCGGTGAGCGAGATGACCGTCGAAAAATATGGTTCGAATGATCGACCCCCATGGACCGCCACCAACGCCTTCCCGTGCAATCCCAAGATTCAACTCTGCTACTGGGGGGTTGGGAAGGTGAACTTGGTCATGACGCCGGTGGGCGGGCTAGGATGGGTTTTGGCCGAAGATTGGATGGACAAGAACATCGTGCGCCGCGTGGAAGTCAGAACGAGAAGTCGTTTCTTGATTGATGCCACTCGTTGCACCTTCAATCCGATTCGCGCAGCCGGCAATATTCTCCATGGCAACCGGCCGTGGTTTCGTTTTCGCGATGTCACCGATCCGAATATAGTGCCTCGCGACTAAATGAGCCATTTTGAAATCAAGTCTATCTTGCCGATATTTTCGATTGACGCTTCGCGTTTTTGTTCCGCAAAGAACGTTCTTCGAATATTCGCACTCTTAATTGCCGCCTCTTGCACCGCTCGTGGCCAGAATCCGGGATCCGGAATAGGAAATGCAAAATGGGATTTCAGCGTCTGGATCGCCGGCGAAACCGGCGAAGAGACCAGCAATTCATTCGCGCAGGCGCAGATCTGGACTGCCGGCTTGTTTGCCGGACGAACGCTTACCGATGAAGTCGCAAGCGGCTGGCGGCGTGGCAGACTCGAATACGCAGCTGATTTCGTGCCCGTCTTCGAAACCTACGGCAACCAGCGCACGCATGGCATTGGATTCGATCCTGTGATCCTGCGATGGAACTCGGCGCTGCACACCGCCCGGCTTTCGCCGTACATCGAATTATCCGGCGGAGGGGTTTGGACGCCGGTGAATTTACCACCGGGGCGCACTTCGAATTTCAACTTCATGGCAAAAGGCGGCGGAGGATTTTACTTGAAGACGCGACCCAGGCAAGCAGTCGACATTGGTCTGCACTGGTCGCACATCTCAAATGCAAATCTGGGCGCTGATAATTACGAGTTCAACGGGATCCAACTCAGCATTGCCTATCACTGGTACAAGTAAGCTGCCTGGCTTTTATTGACTTGCCGGATATCTCGCCCTAAGATTCAGCGCATGATCGGGCAAACCATCTCGCACTACCGCATCCTTGAGAGGCTGGGCGGTGGCGGAATGGGAGTTGTATACAAGGCCGAAGACGTCAGACTCGGCCGCTACGTCGCGCTCAAATTTCTGCCTGACAACGTGGCCCATGACCCGCAGGCGCTGGCTCGCTTTCAGCGCGAGGCGAAAGCAGCATCGGCATTAAATCACCCGAATATCTGCACGATCTACGAGGTGGATGAGCAGCAGGAGCGCGCCTTCATCGTCATGGAGCTACTCGAAGGCGTGACACTGCGCGAGCGCATTTTAGGCAAACCGATCGCCCTGGAACAGCTGCTCGAGTTGGCCATCGACATCGCCGGAGCGCTCGACGTGGCGCACGTCAAAGGCATCATTCACCGCGACATTAAGCCGGCCAACATCTTCGTTACCAGCATCGGGCACGCAAAAATCCTCGATTTCGGATTGGCAAAGTTGTCGATAGAACCTTCGCAGGCAGTGGCATCCCAAGGGCCTACTGTCATGAGCGAGGTGGACCTAACAAGCCCGGGTGCTGCCGTGGGTACGGTCGCTTACATGTCTCCCGAACAAGCCCGAGGCGAGGAACTTGACACCCGCACCGATCTGTTTTCTTTTGGCGCCGTCCTCTATGAGATGGCCACTGCGCGTCCAGCATTCGGGGGAAATACCTCCGCGGTAGTTTTCGACTCGATATTGCATAAAGCACCGGTATCACCCGTGCGTTTGAACGCCGAAATACCTGCGGAGCTTGAACGAATCATTGGCAAGGCCCTCGAGAAAGACCGCAAGCTGCGCTACCAAGCCGCTGGCGACATCATGGCCGATTTGAAGCGTTTGCGCCGCGAAATCGAGTCCGGACGAGTCAATTCACTCTCCGGATTCAGCTCGGCCGCGGTGGAGACAATACAGCCTGCGCACTCAGGGATCACTGCAGTTCCTGCTGCCAAGCGCAATCGTCTGAAAATTCCCGCGATCAGCGGAGCCACGATCGTCGCTCTCGCGGTTCTCGCGTATCTGTTCCGGCCCACGCTTCCGCCCCCCCGGGTTACCGGCTACACACAGATCACGCATGATGGGCAGCAAAAATCGTTCGGCGGGCAGTCCGTCGCAACTATACTGACGGACGGCCCCCGGCTTTTCCTTCAAGAGAACATCGATGGAAAGTTCGTAATTGCAGAAGTCTCCTCCACGGGTGGGGATACCGTGGTAGTTCCTACTACGTTTCCCAACGCGGAGCCACTGAACATCTCCCCGGATAAATCCGAGCTGCTAATGAGCAGTTTTAGTGGTAGCGAACTGGACCAGCAGGTTTGGGCGCTGCCGGTACTAGGCGGCTCGCCCCGTCGCGTAAGCGAAATGCTGGGATGGGATGGAACCTGGCTGCCAAACGGCGATTTTCTCCTGGCGCGCAACAATGAACTTCTCGATATCTCTCCCGCCGGCTCACGTCACTTCGGTTCGCTCCCTAATTACTCATACTGGTTCCGCTGGTCTCCGGATGGGAAGGAATTGCGTTTTACGTCGTCGGTACCAAGCCAGCAAAATAGTATCTGGGAACTGCCCGCGAGCGGGGGCGACGCGCATCCCCTGTCGCTCGGGTGGAAGGAGAAGATGTACGAGAACGGCAGTTGGACCCCGGACGGAAAATACTACATTTTTGATGTTCTCGGCCCGTCTCGCTTGGATGTATGGGCCATCCGCGAAAAGGGCAACTGGTTCCGCAAGGTCGATCATCGGCCCGTGCAGTTAACTTCAGGGCCAATGAGCTTCGAGGGGATTCAGCCGAGCGCTGATGGGAAAAAGATCTTTGTCGTTGGAAATCAGGCCCGGGTGGAACTAGATCGCTACGATTCCAAATCCGGGCAGTTTCTTCCCTACCTTGGTGGCGCTTCGATCAGCGACCTTACTTTTTCTCCCGATGGGCAATTCGTGGCTTACCTGACTTACTCCAGTACGAACTCCGACTCGAAGCTATGGCGCAGCCGTGTGGATGGAACCCAGAAGATGCAGTTGACATCGACCGTGCCCGTGTATGCCCGGAGTCCCCATTGGTCCCCTGATGGCAAACAGATCGCCTTCGGGGGATACGATTCTGCTTTCAACGCACAACTGTATGTAATCTCTGCTGACGGTGGCGCGCCTCGCACCCTTTCAGCCGTGCAATTTGGCATAGACCAGATTTCCTGGCTCCCTGATAGCAAATCGCTGTTGTTTCACGATTCCTTCGGCCCCAACTCTGCGAATGCGGTTTTGGAGATAGTGGATATCGATACTCTTAAAGTTACAAAACTGGCTGCTCCGCAGGAAGTGTTCTTGCCGTTGGCATCGCCGGACGGCAGCTATATTGCGGCCACCAGCGCTGACGGACAGAGGCTCATGTTTTTTGACTTTAGCACTCGCGTCTGGTCCGATCTGCTGAAGACAGACGCGGGGGGCTGGATCACATGGTCCCGGGATAGCAAATATGTTTACATCGACCACGCCCTCGGCGAACACCCTGCCTTCTATCGTTTTCGCTTGTCCGATCGCAAGCTGGAGCGTTTAGCCGACCTGAAAGGGTTTCGCCGCGCAGTTACTTCGGGATTTCCCTGGAGTGGAATTACGCCGGATGGCGAACCGATCCTGCTTCGCGACCTGAGCACACAGGAAGTGTATGCGCTGGATTTTGAGGCGCCGTAGGCACGCTAAACGTTTTAGTTCGGAAGCTCAATCCGGAGTCTGTGCCCAGCATCCGTGACGCCGCGACGTTAGATGTGCGGTCTCTGTTGACGCGCGGCGGGCACAACCAGGGCCTGCTCCATGGTAGGCATGTTCGTTCCGCGCAATCTCGCCTCGGCCTCATGCAACTTGTCAGTCTGATCGGTCTGGTAGTAGGCCTGCACGAGCAGTTCAAGCGTGAAGGGGTTGCTCTGGTCTTCCTCCAGATAACCGATGGCTTCGTCGTATTTCTTCTGATCCATCAGCAAAGTGCCGGCCGCGCCGTTGTAGGAACTCAAAATGACTCGGTTCCGGCTGGCCGTAGCCATCGCTTCGAGTTTCTTAAGCGACGCGTCAGCTAACGCGGAGTTTCCCGCTTGCGCCGCACGCAACGCTCGCACGCGCAGAATCCGGGACATCTCTTCGTCCCGGTCGCCTTTCGAAATCGTGGCGTTGTGGCCCAATGACTCTTCCGCTTCCTGCAGATATTTCAGTGCAGCACCGTCGTCGGTCTGATATTCGGCAAGCTGACGATAGGCCTGAGCCTCCTGCAGTTCCTGCTCTTTAGCGTGAGCCGTCTGGGCGACTTCGCTGAACATCTTGTCGGCTTCGGTGTAATTGCCCTGGCGTACCCAGGTCATCGCCTTCTGCATTTGATAAGACAACCGGTCGGCTTCGGTGTGGGCGAACCGGATGGCTTTGTCGTATTCGACCCGGGCCTGTTCCTGATTTCCCATAAGGGCATAGGTGTCTCCCAGCCCAACCTGGGAGGTCACAAAGTCCGGATCGATCTTCAACGCAGCCCGATAATGCTGAAGAGACCCGTCGAAATCGCCTGCCATACGCTTCAGCTCGCCATAAGAATCCTGTGGATTCGGCTCATTGGGAAGCAGAGCAACATAGCGATCCATCGCCGCAAATGCCTTGTCGAACTCGCGGTTACGGGCGTAGGAATAAGCCAGGTCGTTCAACGCGGCGGGGAAGCTCTTGTCGATGGCAAGAGCTTTCTCCATCATTCTCTGCGCTTGATCGGCTCCTTCTTCACCCATCAGCCAATTGCCCGCCAGGTAAAACAGATGCTTGTCCCTCGGATACATCTCCAGCATATCGTTCATCGCGGAAATGCCGCCGATGGCGTCGCCTTCCTGCACTTTCACGATCCAGGCGATCATCAATTGCTCACCCGGGGTCAACTTCGGAGCTAACGCCTTCGCCTTCTCGCGAGCTGCGCTGATTTCTTTGGGATCGCTGCCGTTGAAGGCGATCCACGCCCAAGCCAAAGCCAGGTCGGGATCGGCTTTTACGGCTGCGCGCCAGTCGTCATTGCAGCGCTCGAGATAGAGATTCTCGTAATCCTGCATTCCCTTCTCATACAATGCGCGAGCCTGCGGGGACGAAGTGGTGACCGGCAATGAAGCGCTGGCGCTTTGCTTCAGATGATGGGCAAAAGCAGGCGCGGTTAAGAACACGCTGAACATGAGAACGACAACGGCGTAAGTGGAACGGCGCATCGAGGTCTCCGGATTACGGTTATTCCTTTTTTGGAGGGAGGATTACCAGCGCAGAGTAACATTGCGGTAATCAGCGACGTAGGTGACGGAAGACATACGACGGGTGGGCAAAGGGTGGCGATCACCGTGACTTTCGCCGAAAAAAAGCCCCGCCGCGAGGCAGGGCTTTGCGAACAAAGCGCTAGAACTTCAAGATCGCAGCGAACTGAACGCCCCTTGGCCCGCCCCCGCCGAGGAATGGGTTGCCGATGCCAACATCGCCGGTAGCGGTGATCGGGTAATACGTACCGGGTGCATAGCCACGGCCCGCGTTCGGCGCGCCAATATCAGCAATAAAGTTGGGCATGAATGGATTGCAGAAGTTGGGATGGTTGAGCAGGTTGAAGAACTCCGCCCGAAGGGTCATCTTAAGCCGCTCCGTGACGAACGTGTCCTTGAAAACGGAGAAGTTGAATTCCTTAAAGCTGGGGCCATGCAGAGAGTTGCGTCCCTCGCTGCCGAAGTGGCGTGTGCCGGGGATACAGTTGGTTTCGTCCGGCGTACCGTCATTGTTCGGGTTTCCAAAGGTACACGGAGCGGCGAATGCCGACAGGTTGATGTAGTCAGCCGGGTTACTGGTGTTGTATATCGGAGTAGCAATCTCGTCAGGCCGGTCAAAGCCTTCGCCCGACCCGGAGTAGTCTCCTTGAAACTCGTAGTTCAGGTGCCAGGGCTGACCATCCTGCATGTTAAGGATGCCATCCAAGCCCCAACCGTTCTTCAGCCTCTGCATCGACCCGCCCGCTTTGGGAAATTGGTAAACGAAGTTCCAGGTGAAACGCCGGCGAATGTCGTAGCTGGAATTTCCCTTGTCCCCGGCGGGGTTCGTGCTATTCGTAGGCTGGGCTTCATTGGGTTCGAAATCCTCAGGATCGCTG